>JAUWQP010000110.1 GCA_030611015.1 Chloroflexota bacterium
CGTTAACATCTAAGACAATCATAGCATAGCCCTTTTCGGCTGGTCAATTTACTGTACTCGTTCACGTGATTATGGACACATTGCCTCTTTGTATATTTTGCCGATATTGTTCCAGTTATTTGGGCAACTTCACCAGGCAAACACATGTAGTGCGAGGCAATGTAGCGCAGGGCTTTAGCCCTGCCCGTCAACCACCCCAGGCAGCCTTAAAAGACTGCACTACATTGATTGGATTAGTAAAGTCCTTTCATCTCTTATCAAGTGTCACCCATCTATCTGAACTAGATCAGTATGCTCGCCACATGCCACAAGGCCGAGGCTCTGTTTGGGATTTAGATATTTGTCTTGGAGGAGAGGAGTCCCTGAGAGACCATTACAGCCGTGGCTTGCAGATTACCTCTTGCACTCTAAGGGAGAAGACATCATGGGCATGGGCTGGCTTGAGAACGACGGCTGTGTCTGCTCCCCTCGCCGTTCCCCCGATTGCAATAACCTCTTCCGCAGTGCTTAAAAGGCCAGCATCGGCTGCCATAATGCTTATTTCAATGGCTACCTTCATCCCCTGGCCAAACATCCTCAGCGTATTAGCCATGAAATCCCCCAGGACGTAGGTATTAAAAGACTTCCTTGCAGCGTGAGCTATCCCGCCAAAAGCGTGAGTGCCAGTGAATAGCTGAGCCCCCAGCTTCTCTAATTTTTCCTTGTTTTCCAGAGTAAGCTCCTGAGTGTTGGGAGACCCGAAACCGGTTGTGTGAGTTACGACAACAATCTTATAGCCTTTGAATTCCTTCGCAGCCTTAACGCCAGTATCGCCTGTTGTTGAAGCGACGACTATTGTCTTTATCCCGAGTTCCTCAGCCCTGATTTTGGCCAGCCCTAAGGTCTCCTCTGTATTCGCAGCACCGGGAGAATCAAAATAGATAGTCTTGGCTTCTTTTGTCATAGTTCCTCCTTCCAGATTTCAGCCCAGTGAGACCAATGCATAGTCAGTCCTGCATACAGGTGCTTAGATAATACATTGGACACAGAGCCTGCCTTGCTATTATAATTCTTTTGCGCCTCTATTGTTAACATCATAAGAAAAGGTCATGAAAAAGAGACTTTATCGAAGTCGAAGCGACCGGATGATATGGGGAGTGTGCGGTGGTCTGGCAGAATACTTTAATATTGACCCCACCGTTGTCAGGATAATTGCGGTATTATTAATATTTGCTAATGGGTTAGGCATCCTGGCTTACCTGCTTATGGCCATTGTTGTCCCTCTGGAAAGCTAGAGGCAAGCCGCTCCCAAAGATACAATCAAGGAACATGTAGAGGAAATAAAATAATTAAGGAGGCAAGCACATGGAAAAAACAATGGACGAGATTCTAGACAAGGCGTTTAAAAGTGGTAAGCAGCACGAGCTGGAAAGCGGCAATTGTCCTCAATGTACCATTGCCGGGGTTTTTGAGGCGCTCGACATCCAGAACGATGACGTTTTCAGGGCTGCAACTGGCCTTGCAGATGGAGTCGGACTAACAGGGGACGGGCATTGCGGTGCCCTTTCCGGCGGGACTATGGCGATAAGCTACCTTTTTGGCAGGAAGAAGGAAGATTTCCCTAAAATGCTAAAGCAAATAAAGGCTAATATACTGTCCAAAAAGCTGCATGACCAATTCGTTGAGAAATATGGTACTTGCCGATGTACTGACATTCAAACGAAGCTGGTGGGTAGATTCTACAATCTCTATGACCCTGCCGAAATGGAGGCAGCCATGAAGGTTGGCATGATGGATAAATGTTCAACGCTTGTAGGTGAGGTTGCCAGGATGGCAACTAAAATCATCCTGGAAGAGAGAGAAAGGGAAGCTCTAAAGCAGAAAGAGGGAAAGTCTTCGGCTTAAAGCTACCTGGCACCATAGAATAGAAACGAAATAAAGTATCCCCTGGTCTTCTGGTTGGGTGAATGAAGCCAGGACCGATTTCAAGGGAGCATCATGATGAAACGCGTGTTGATTACCGGAGCTACGGGATTCATCGGCGGCCATCTCGTTAAGGCAAACCTTGCCAAAGGATATTCTGTTCGTGCCCTGGTGCGTGGCGTTTGGCATTGCCGTCATCTGGCACAACAGACACCAGGCAAAGAATATTTAAGGCAAAAAGCCTGCTATAAAGGAGGATAGTTATTTATGCAAACGTTAGAAGATTATAGGAAGGCAGGGCAGGAGCTATACCACAAGCTGCATCTCTCCAGCTATCCGATAGCAATAAAATACATAAAAGATGTTTCGGAAATCCCCGAAGGGATTGTCAGGCCATCAGCCAATGGACAGAAATGGTCTTTATGCCAGGCCTTCACTTATGCCCGCCGCTGGGGTTGGTCGGTTGCTATGACATCCGATGATAATTTTTGCACGCCTTCAACCGCGACGCATAGATGGGAAGACATAGCCGCTGAAGATATGATTCAAAGCCAGATGTTTCAAAAGTGGCACAAGGATTTAGAAGCAGAAAAAAGGAGAGCCGCACACGGACTAAGCATAATCGGCAGGGAAAATTTAGGCAGATTAAGCGAGTATAAAGGTTCTATCTGTTCACCATTACCTGAGACAGTAATAGTCCCGGACTCGGTGCTGGTGTATGGTACCGGGGAAAATATAACCCATGTCATTCAAGCCTTAACCTATGAAGGTGAAAATTTCCCGACTTCCTCGTTTGAAGGGTTTGGTGAATCGTGTTTCAAAGGGGGGTTAGTGCCGTTTATAACCCAGACACCGCAAATCATCATACCAGGTATGGGCGACCGAACATTTGCTGGCACCTTTGACTATGAAATCGCCATTGGCTTGCCAGCAGCTCTATTGTTTATCGTAGCGGAACACCTGTTTATGACCGGCGGGCGCTTAAATATGGGACAGCCAATCAAAATCCTCCTTCCCATGAATATAACCGAAAATGTGACGCCGGGCTTCAAGTTCATGCGCGAAAAAATAGAAGCGAGCAAAAAGAAAAGGAACCGATAGGGCTGCAATTCCCCTTGAGCTAAGGCTGAAGTCAGGAATAGACTCAAAGCTGGACTTACCAATGCTTAACCTGTACTCAGAGTTGACTGGTTAGCCTGCTCAGGATTGACGGGCACCTGCCTGCCGTGCTAGTCTATATTGTTAAAACACAGGGAGGTGTCTCATGTCTGCGGAATTGAAGCGAATGAATAATCAGTCACAGGAATATGAGTTGAGGCTGGCCCTCAATATACCCAATATTGTAACCGCAATGCGCGTGGTTCTGGCTGGTATCATTGCCTGGCTGTTATGGCAGCACTTGTTCCTGGCGGCGGGCATTCTTATCCTTGTTGCGGCGAGTACCGATTGGCTGGATGGCTTCTTGGCCCGTAGGCTGGGGCAATCAAGCCTGGGTGGGTCGCTTTTCGACCTGGTGGCCGACGAAATATTCTTTATGCCAAGCTTGATTCTGGCAATAGTCGCTGGGGTGTTTTCAAAGACAGACAGCCTGATGCCATGGAATCCCTATCCTTACGCCGTGCTGGCGCTTGCCGGAGGAGTGGCAGTACTGGCGGGCGTGGGCACCTATCTCTGGAAACGTCGCAGCCGTGCGTTTGAGTTTCCCACCCCCACGGGGGTGGCCAAGGTCAACTTCACGTTTTGGCTGGCGCCGCTGGTAGTAGCCGTTTTGGGTATAGGCCCTGTCTGGTTGCTTGCCGTCCTGATGTATCTGGCGATTATCTCGACCGTGCTCACCTTCTACTCCTATCTTAAGAAGGGCAGCTATGTTTTTACCGATTGACCCTGTACCCATTCGCGTTAACAGATTACTCATCTGTTGACTGCAGGTTTGAGCACCAGGCGTCCCCACCGGTCAAAAGACCAGGTTGCACGTTCCAGCAAAAGCTCCTCAGTACGTAGTTTGCTCTGGCCAAACATCCCCGGTGATTGTTGGGATTAAACAAATTGGCCTATTGTGTAATCAATGTGATGCAAATATGGAGAACAGTTTGGGGAGCGTATAGCAGCTGCATGCAAAGAAGTCATCTCGCTATTTTGTAGGAATTGACAGCCATATAGACTAGGACTATACTCAAGTTGCAGACATGAAGTAAGCTCAGAAGCAATGTAAATCAGGTTGGAGCTGAGTTGGTGAAATGGGGAAAGGTACCAGAGTCGCTATGTTTAGTTGTTGGTGTCTTTTTTTGTTTGGAACGAGGAGGGGTCGCACGGATATAGGAGGGGAATGATGACAGTGCTAGATAAGATTAAGTCATTCTTCAAACGGGCTAAGCCGCCTGAGGCCCCTAGGGAGAAGCCTGATAAGACCACCGAGCTGCAGAAAAAGGCGCCCAAAGCGACTAGGAAGAAAGCTCCAAGACCTAGCAAGCGGAAAAGAGCTGGCTAGAGCTGTCAGTTTACATCAGATCGATTTCGAGAGAGGCTGAAAACTTGACCGAAATCGGTGAGCTAGTCACGGGGAAATCGCGCCTGTCGACGGTGTGTCGAGAACAGTAACCTGCCTAGCAATACATCCAGCCTAGACTTAGCCAACTTCAGCTCTAAATGAACGGAGCCCAGCACGCGGATTCGCAAAGGAGCCGCAAGCAATAAAAAGCATAGCGATTTTTGGCGGCCTAAACTAGGGTACCTAGCACTCTAAACATCACGGCGCTAACACTAACAAAAGGAAGGGATGTGGTACAAATGACAAACATAAACCCATCAGCGAGTGCAAAGGTCATCTTCGAGGGTTCAATTAGGCAGAAGCCGCGGCAAGCAAACCTAACCATTGATGTTGTCATTCCTGTGCTCAATGAGGAAAGCTGTATCGAGGGCTTGCTGCATGACGTGATGATAGCAAAGAGCCGTGACTGGTTTCAAATCCATAATATCTACGTGATTTCGGATGCATCGACGGATCAAACGGATGGTATTGTGCAACGGATCGCCAAGAGAGACCACAGAATAAAGCTGATCAAGAAACCAGAGAGGGAAGGTAAATATGACTCAATAAACCTGGCGTTCTCAATCTCCAGCGCGGACGTTGTTCTTTTTATTGACGCTGATGTGAGGTTAGCAGATGAACATAGCATAGCAAAGCTGCTACACTACTTCCGTGATAATAAAGTTGCGCTGGTTCAGGGGGGCCTCGTCCGTGTCCACCCCGGCTTTACCCTGCACGCAGTGAAGCTGGCAGCCCATTTTGACTGGATACTGGTAGACAAGATTAGAAGGCAAAAAGCTATGTCATGGTGGAGTATAGATGCGCGAGTAATGGCTCTATCA
>JAUWQP010000083.1 GCA_030611015.1 Chloroflexota bacterium
AGGAATAGTAGGAATCGTTTTTTCTTGGCCAAGATTTCCTTTCTATCCGTTACCAAACATTTTGGGAGTTGTCTTGCTGGTAGTTGGCTATGTTATCCACTTAGGATACGCTCATAAAGAGATGAAAAAGTATAGCGTTCAGGCACATCAGCATTCGGTGCAAGTTAGGACGCTGGTAACCTCTGGCCCGTATTCCAAGGTTAGACACCCGGGTTACTTGGGATTGGTTCTAATATATTTTGGTTTTGCACTTGGCTTTGCTGTTGTGTGGATGCTCATTCCAGCGGTCATCTTCACCATTTTAACCTACTTGACCGCAATAAAAGAGGAGGAACTTTTAAAAGAACGATTCGGAAAAGAGTATGAGGAGTATGTGAGACGAGTGCCATGGAGATTCATTCCCAAAATAGTTTGACGACAAATACATAAGGCATGAAAAAGGAAGAATTATGAGAAGAAAAATTCTGATAGGTTTGGCAATAGCAGCTCTTGTGGGGATTGTGGTGACGGTCCTGGTCCTTGCCCAACATGCCCAACCTTCGGCTGATATCATGACTGGGAGCTCGTTTATCACCAACATTATTCAGGATGTAGCCGACGGCAAAATGGAACCCCGTACCTTTATACCGCCAGGTGTGTGTCCGGGACATTATGATGTAAAGCCGAGCGATATCGAGGCACTGGCTAATAGCAAAGCCTTTTTTATTCACAATTATCAGCAAAATTATGAAAATGTCACTGGACTGATTGAAGCTGCAGAAAACCCCAACCTTATTATCACGGTTATTAATATTACAGGGAACTGGATGGCTCCACCGGTTCAGGCTGAGGCAGTAGACAAAATTGCTCAAGCCCTGGGCCAGATAGACCAGGAAAACGCCGCGTATTATGAGGGGAAAGCTGCAGAAAGGGCGCAGGCTATTTTAGATAAGGGCGAAGAGGTGAAAAACACATTGCAAGGAGCCAGAGTAGAGGGAGTAAAGGTAATCTGCGCTGACATGCAACAAGGATTTGTAAATTGGGCCGGGTTTGATGTCGTGGCTACCTTCGGTCGGCCCGAAGACTTGAGTCCGGCCGATGTGACGCAATTGATAACCGAGGCTGAACAAGCCGGCGTAGCTTTAGTCATCGACAATCTCCAGAGCGGTGCCACAGCGCTGGGCGCAGCTATGGAACCGGATATTGAAGCCATTCCGGTGACCATATCCAACTTCCCCGGCGGCTTCGAGAACACCGAAACCTGGGAGAAGGCAATAGATAAGAACGTTGATTTACTGCTGGAAGCTTTGAATGAGTGGAGGGGACAATATGGATAACCCAGTCATCAAGATTCAAGACGCTGTAGTTTCCTACAGGGAAGATGTGGCTTTGCAGGGCGTGTCTCTGGAGATAAAGAAGGGAGAATTTATTGGCATTATCGGACCTAACGGTGCCGGCAAAACTACCTTGCTTACAATAATCAATGGCCTGGGCAAACTGATCCATGGCCAGGCGTGGGTATTAGGGTCGCGGCTAAATGGGGGCAATTGCATCAATTTGAGGAAGCGCATAGGCTATGTGGCCCAGGTAGAGCGTATCGACCCCAGGTTGCCCATCAATGTTAGGGAGACGGTAATGGTAGGGTGTTATGGTCGCATGGGACTGTTCCGCCGGCCGACACGGGCCCAATGGGAAAGAGTGGACGAGGTATTGGAAATGGTGGGCATAGCTCATTTATCCCAACGCCCGATAGGACATCTATCCGGAGGCGAATATCAAAGGGCAGCCATTGCCCGGGCTTTAATCCAGCAGCCTGAGATATTTCTTCTCGATGAGCCGACTGCTTCAATAGACCAAAAAGCTCAACGCGAAATCTTAAGCCTGATACAGCTCATTCACAGGGAATACCATACAACCACTCTATTTGTCACCCATGACCTTAGAATGCTGCCCTCTACTTGCCAGCGACTGATTCTAATGAAGGAAGGTAAGATATGGCAGCAAGGTAGCCCGGAGTCAATGCTCAGGGAAGAGGTGCTGAGTCAGCTTTACGGAGCTCCGATCTCAGTAGCAACTGAGATTGCTTCGTCGCTCAGCTCCTCGCAATGACAAAATCGAGTGTGTCATTGCGAGCCTCGACAAGTCGGGGCGTGGCAATCTCGGCAAAGGAGATGGTTGTTGACATTTGGGAGTTAAGGTAAAGAGGATATAGTGTTTTCTATTTTACAGTACCATTTCATGCAGAATGCCATTCTTGCCGGGTTATTCGGTGGCATAACCTGTTCTGTGGTGGGCGTCTTCGTAGTTACCATGCACCTCTCCTTTATCGGGGTATGCATTGCTCATGCTGCTTTTGCCGGAGCGCTCCTTGGCCTCTGGCTGGGGTTTAATCCCTTGATTGGTGCCTTGCTCTTCAGCCTGGCCTCAGCAGCTATTATCGGACCCGTGGCTGACCGTGGGGAATTAAACCCCGATACTTCCATAGGTGTTATTTTCTCCCTGATGCTGGGACTGGCTTTCCTGTTCATGGGCCTGATGCCCGGGGCCAGGACTGAAGCCTTAAACCTGTTCTGGGGGAGTATATTGACCGTTAGGCAACAGGACATCGTCTTTTTAGCCGTTATAACAGCCGTAATAGTTGGGCTGGTGTTCGTTTTCTACAAGGAAATTCAGGCAGTGATTTGCCATCGGGAAGTAGCTCTAGCCGTGGGCATACCGGCGACAGTCATTTTCTACGGCCTGTTGTTTTCCACCGGGGTGACTATAACTGCCTCTCTGCAAAGTATTGGCGGTCTGCTTATCTATTGCCTTATTCTCAATCCTGCAGCCGCTGCCTATCAACTTACTTATAGCTTAAAGAAGATGCTCCTTATCGCTGTTGTTTTCGGTGTTATTTCTTGCTGGGCCGGACTCGCAGCCTCATATTTGCTCGACATTCCCTCAGGTGCCGCCATAGTGATAACTTCTGCTATTATCTTCGGCCTGGCAACGGCATTCTCCCCTAAGAGAAAAGTGAAGGGATGGCAGCAAGTTCCGTTAGCAGGTTAGCTATGCAACTTCAAGAATATTTCGACCAACTAGCCCCAGCCTGGGATAAAGAGCTTACCGGAGAGAGGTTGAAGTGTCTTAGCAACATCGTCAAGGAATTAGACATCGAACCCGGATACTATGTGCTTGATATTGGCAGCGGTACGGGCGTCCTTTTACCCTTTCTAATCGCAGAGCTGGGTGATGAGGGAAAAATTGTAGCCCTGGATTTTTCGGCGGAGATGCTAGTCCAAGGGAAAGCCAAAAGCTCCCCGCCCATCGTTAATTTTGTTCAAGCCGATGGTATGGCTATTCCCCTGGCTGATTATTCTATGGACCTGGCTCTATGCAACAGCGTCTTTCCTCACTTCAACGACAAGGTCAAGGCATTAAAGGAAATAGCCAGGGTGCTCAGAAATAATGGTCGGTTGGTCATCTGCCATACCATGAGCCTGGCGATGGTTAACCAGCTTCATCAATCCATTGGCGGCGTAGTCGCCAATGCTCTTCTGCCACATGAATTTCAGCTGAAAGAGCTGATAAAACAAGCTGGTTTGAAGGTAACCCATTTCGAGGACGGCCCGGAGCGATATCTGGTTATTGCTGAGAAGAGCGCCCCTGATGTTTAAGTGATAGTTACCTATGACTCCTTAATCATTGAGCTTCAAGCTCAAGATTAATGTCTAAAGCCCTGGCGGAGTGGGTAAGGGCGCCAATGGAAATAAAATCAACGCCGGTTTCAGCTACAGCTCGGACATTATCCAGCGTGATTCCACCTGAGGCTTCGATTGAAGCACGGCCATGAATAGATTTCAACGCCTTACGCATATCCTCGAGATTCATATTGTCAAGCATGACGATATCTGCCCCGGCTTCAACAGCTTCTAAAGCTTCCGACACGGTTATAACCTCCACCTCGACTTGAGGTTGCCTTGCCTGGAGGTTGCTTCGTCGCTCCGATTTTATCGGGGCTCCTCGCAATGACGAGGGAGCATTGTGTCTTGCTTTGGCTACAATCTCCTTGATGTTTAATCCCTGGCTGTGGAGCGCCACCAGATGATTATCCTTAATAAGTATGCCATCGCTCAAATTCATACGGTGATTTTCCCCACCGCCTACCTTGACGGCATACTTTTCCAACGACCTCAAGCCCGGGGTGGTTTTTCTGGTGTCCATAATACGCACCGGCAGACCTTCTACTCTTGCCACGTAACGATTGGTCTCCGAGGCAATGCCGCTCAAGCGCTGGAGATAATTGAGGGCTACTCTCTCGGCCTTGAGAATGCTGGCGATGCTGCCTGATACTTTGGCTATTTTGCTACCTGGCTCGACTCTAGCCCCATCTTCTAGAAGAATTTCCACCTTTAATTCTGGGGCAACCCGATGGAAAACCTGTTTAGCTACATTTATACCAGCCAGAATGCCTTCCTTCTTAGCCACAACAAAGCCACTCCCTTGTTGGCCGCTGGGTATCAAGGCCTCAGTAGTAACATCACCCCTGCCAAGGTCTTCAGCTAAGGCGTGGTCGATAATTGCTTCAATCTGGAGTTCACTTGATGTCATTTTTCCTGAAAACGGTATGCCGCTGCCATTCTGGCGAAGCCTTGGGAAAATCTGTGCGAAAGTGAGCGCCGCGACTTTCTTTGCGGAGCAAAGCGGCCTCAGTCACGAGCCTGGCACATAATACCAGATTATTCAGTTCATAGGAGGGGCGGTCACTAGGTTGAGGCAGGAGGCTTTCCCAGGTGGCCAAAATGCCTGCCGCCTCTTTGGGGCTCTTGCCAGAACGAATGATTCCTACTTTATCCCACATAAGAGACTGGAGGTTGGGCAGATTAAGGCGTGGTACCTTGGGTAGTAGTTCTCTACGTGGTAGGCAATAGGAGATTGCTTCGTCGCTCCGCTCCTCGCGATGACGAGGAGGGGAAGTCACCTCAGTCCTCTGCATCACTCTCTTGCTGAAAACAACTGACTCAAGCAGGGAATTTGATGCCAGCCTGTTAGCGCCGTGCACTCCAGTGCAGGCAGTCTCGCCAGCAGCAAATAACCCTGGAATATTTGTCTCTCCCCAAATATTGACCTTCACCCCTCCCATAAGGTAATGGGCGGCTGGGGCTACAGGAATAAGCCCTTTGGTGATATCCAGGCCATGGTCCCGACAAAAGCGATATATGTGGGGAAAGCGGGTGGTAATTAACCGAGACGGCAAATGAGTAACGTCCAGAAAAACTCTAGCGCTGTGGGTTTTCTTCATCTCACGGACGATGCTGCGAGCTACGATATCCCTCGGCGCCAGTTCAGCCCCAGCAATATAGTCTGGCATGAAGCGATGACCTTCCACATTTCTAAGTATACCACCCTCTCCCCTGACTGCTTCGGAGATGAGAAAAGGAGCTACTCCGGGCAAGCGGAGAACAGTGGGATGAAACTGGAAAAATTCCATATCGCTTATTTCGGCACCGGCTTTAAAAGCCAGAGCTATCCCATCGCCAGTGACTACGTCTGAGTTAGTGGTATATTTAAACAACTTCCCAGCCCCACCAGTAGCTAAAATGAGGAATTGGCAGTGATACTCTTCCACAGAGCCGGTGCGGCAATCGAGAGCCCTCACACCAAGTACCCTGCCATTCTGAGCTAAAATTTCGCCAGCAAGGCAATTTTCCAGGACATTGATGGGAGCGGATCGCACCTGGCGGCTTAAGGTAACCTCGATATGCTCTCCGGTGGCATCCCCACCAGCATGCATAACCCTCGGCACACTGTGAGCTGCCTCTCTGGTCAAGTTAATTTCACCGTCCAAAGTGTCAAAAGGCACTCCAAACTTGATTAAGTCAGCAATACAATCAGCAGCCTCATCGGTCAAAATACGCACTGTCTCGGCATCACATAAGCCGTCTCCAGCAGCCACAGTATCTTTGAAGTGTAGCTCGGGGGAATCATCCTTGCCCATGGCAACAGCGATGCCACCTTGAGCATATTTGGTGTTGCAGTCGTCTATGCTTCCCTTAGTCAGGATAAGGGTGCTGCCCTGTTTTATAGCAAGCAAGGCAATATAAAGGCCAGCAATGCCACTGCCAACTATGATATAGTCGTAGTGCTTCATTTACGCTACTTCCCTCCGTCAAGAGGTAAACACAAGTGCAGAGTCCCACAAAGACTGAAGAGGCTTCAGAAGCGCATCACGCTCACCACTTATCTGATGGTAATTAACTGACGCCTCAAGTTCCTGATGTCAGAATGTTCCCCTGCCGCTTTCCCCAATATCTTGTTGGGCAAGTATACTGCCTCGGGCAACCCTCATTGTTGCTCCTGACTCTATCTTCAGAATCACAGTATCTTCACCAAGACTTTCGATTGTTCCGTAAATCCCGCCGGCTATAATCACCTTGTCTCCCACTCTCAGTTCCTTCGTCATTTCCTCGTGTTGTTTTTGTTGCTTCTGCCTTGGCCTGATCATCAAGAAATACATCACGGCAAAAATTGCTACCAAAAAGATGACCATTCCCCATGTTTCCATCGTGTACCCTCCTTTAATTAATTATTTTTTAACCTCGCCTCTCAGCGACCAGGGGCTTGTTTTCTCAATCTGGATTATTGCTAATTGGCCCAGCCAGTCGCCAGCATCTTCAAAGAATACCAGCTTATTGCTCCGGGTGCGCCCAAACCATTTCTCCTTCTTCGTGCCTTCTACCAGCACTTCCACCTGCCTGCCTTGAAGTTGTGAGTTAATCTTGCTAGCTACAGCCGCTTGAAGCTCTTCAATTTTATTGAGCCTTTCCTTCTTAACTTCGACAGGAATATTATCTTGATATTCCCGCCAGGCAATAGTGCCAGGGCGAGAAGAATAAGCCGCCACATGGATAACATCGAACCTCATTTCCTTGAGCAAAGACAAGCTGTGCTCAAATTGCTCCTCTGTTTCTCCAGGAAAGCCAACGATTATATCTGTGCTCAGAGATATTTGAGGGATCTTGCGGCGAATGGTGTGAACAAGTTCTCTATAGCGTTCCACAGTATACCCTCGCCTCATAGCTTTCAATATATCATTATCGCCGGCTTGAACAGGCAGCTCCAGATGCTCACAAACCTTGTTTAGAGAAGCTACGGCGCCAATTAACTTCAGGCTTATGTCCTTGGGATGATTGGTCAGAAAGCGAATCCTGACAAGGTCATTTATGCTATTCAATTCGTTCAGCAAGTCAGCAAGGTCGGGATGCTCGGGCAAATCGTGTCCGTAAGAATCAACATTCTGCCCTAGCAAAGTTACCTCTTTTATGCCTTGTCTCGCCAGTTCCTCCACGTCACAGACTATTTCTTCTAAAGGGCGACTCACCTCCCTTCCTCTCCTGTAAGGGACGATGCAATATGAGCAAAAATTATCACAGCCTTGGATGACGGGGATAAGGGCGCATGGCGAGGGAGCTATCCCCGCGTCATTGCGAGGATAGCGAAGCAATCTCTGCTCAACAGGCATGCCTTGTTTTTGCCCCCAAGCAATTAGCTCAGGATAATCACCGGGCTTGAATAGTAAATCAACATGAGGAAATCGTCTCTTCAATTCTTGAGTATTGGAATTTACTAAACATCCGGTAACAAGTATCTGGAGATTAGGATGTTCATTTTTTAAGCCTTGCAATAAACCCAGAGTGCCTAAAACCTTGTTCTCAGCGCGTTGTCTTACCACGCAGGTATTGAGAACCACCAAATCGGCATCGGAAAAAGAAGTCGCAGCCTGGTAGCCAGCAGAATCTAAGTAGCCAGCTATTCGCTGGGATTCCGCCTTATTCATCTGGCAGCCGATGGTCCACACAAAATAGCGCGCCATAATGTTATTACCTTCCTCATTAACTCTACAATTACACCGTCAAACCTTTGAAGTTCACCTCGCAGAATGTGACAACTCAAGGTATACCTAGCCTATGATTATATCATCCAGAGCACGCTTTGGCACATGATGTACCCCTTTGCTATCCCGCCAGTATTTGGTATCCCCACCGGGTCCAACCGTTTCTATCACTACTGTTTCTTTAGGTTTGCCCAGAGCCAGGACGAGCAACATCTCATATCGCGGCGGTATCTCTAAAGCTTGACGCAGCCCTTGCCTCTTTATTGAAGCAATCATGCAACCACCCAAACCTTTCTCCGTCGCCCCCAGCAAGATACTTTGGGCAGCTATGCCGTGGTCACAGTCAGAAGACTGGCTTATCTCCGTGTCCTCCAGAATAATGATGTATGCTGATGGTCTTTCCCCTTCGCAGGGGCCGGGCCAGTCGGTGAGATACCCAGCCCAGGCCAGATGTGGGAATATCAGCGAATTCTTCTGAGGCTGGCAGGAAAGAATATATTTAAGCGGTTGCGCATTTCTCGCCGATGCTGACAGTCTGGCAAGGTCAACAAGTTCCCTCAATGTTTCGAGTTTTATGTCAACTTCCTGATGAAATCGCCGGTAGCTTCTGTTTTTCGATATTAAATCTCGTATCATCCTGAGCCCTCCTTCCTGTCATTGCGAGCCCCTCTTTTCTTGTCATTGCGAGCGAAGCACGGCAATCTCATTGCAGAGTCTAATGATAACACTTCCAGATTTTGTGGGCTAATCCTCTATCACTCAATTTACGGACTTTTTACGGAATGCCCATGAAATTCTGAAAAATTTCGAAAAACCCCTTGATAGCGTAAGAGGTGATATAATAATACTGTAAGCTGGAGATTTTGGAAGAACTAAACTGTTGCGAGGGAGGTTAAGTATGAAGATAATACTTAGTTCGAGGGGACACCATTACGTGGCAAGAGTTAGCATCTTTTTAGTTACAGTAGCCTTAATTGCCGGGATGGTAGGTTGTGGTTCGCCTACTCCTACTCCTCCGGTTGAACCTCTATACATCACCCAGGTCGCTGCAGGCAGCGATCACACGGTGGGGCGTATGTCCGACGGCACCGTGGTCGCCGTGGGAGATAACTCCCACTGGGAGTGCGGTGTCGGTAACTGGAGAGACATCCTCTATGTCGACGCAGGCGGTATTCACACGGTGGGACTTAAGTCCGACGGCACCGTGGTCGCCAAGGGATCCAACAGCGAGGGGCAGTGCAAAGTCGCCGGCTGGACAAGCATCGTCTGTGTCGCCGCAGGCTACGCTCACACCATGGGGCTTAAATCCGGCGGCACTGTGATCGCTGCGGGAACTAACGACTGGGGG
>JAUWQP010000037.1 GCA_030611015.1 Chloroflexota bacterium
CCTCCTGCGTTCGGATGAGCTCGATTCACCGATAGCCAAATTCGAGGGAGATGGCGATGGAATCATGCAGACCGGAAAGAAAAGCCTTCGTTACGAACCAAAAACACAGCGCGTCTTCATAAACAAGATGCAGTACTTCGAGGGTGTCCCGCCCAAGGTTTGGGAGTACCAGATCGGCGGTTATCAGGTCTGCCACAAGTGGCTCAAGGATCGTAAGGGCCGTCGCCTCAACCTCGATGAGATCAAGACCTATTGCCAGATCGTGACAGCACTCGCTAAGACGATCGAGATCCAAGCTGCAGTCGACGAACTCTATCCGATGGTGGAAGAGACCCTCCTTGCGATCTCATCAGATTGAACGTAATCAAGCGGTGTGTCATGGGCGCTGCAATATCGTGGGGGGATCGAGATGAAGAAGTGTCTGCCGATTGCGGTCAGGAACAGGTCTAGTGTCTGCTCGAACGTGTAGCTGCCATGCTCCTCCGCGAATAGCAGGAACTCCCGGACCCATCGAACCAGGTGTGATTGGTGCTTGGGGCGCGCGCGCTAAGCCCCGATCTCGCGGGAACTGCGCATAGCCTTCCAGCACCGTTTTCAGTTTCTTTCCAACCTCGCTCATATTTAGACTCCAGATTATGTACAATCTCCATAACTACCGTAAAAAAATGGCGTGGGAGCTTTCTTGCTGGCAAATGGAGATTTTGTGTAGAATGAGAAGTTATGTTTCAGGAAGAGCATTAGGACAGGCCTTTGCAAGAACTCTGTTTATAATGAGACCAAATTATGTCTTTATACATAATATTTGATACTAACTACCTTCGCTCTTTACCATCAAAAGAATATGTTGATGGAAAGATTCCAGAAAAGCTTAAGAAGCAATTGGAAATAGCTTTTGGCCGTGGGGATATAGTTGCAGTTCCAAGAACTGTTCAGATTGAGATTAACGCTTGGGCTAATGGGTTGGCAAAAAAGGAATTGGAGAATATCAGACGAGCCAGCGATCTCCTGAAGAACAAAGGTTATAGTATTTCGCCTGAATTGAATGAAGTAGCGAGGGAAATTGACGTTTTTGCTTTGCTTCAACAAGAGTTTCCGAATTTGTATCTGTTAGAACCCACAATTGATGACTATATTGAAGCTGAAAAGCGAGCCTCGAATCGCCTGCCACCGTTTCCAAAAAATGAAGACGGTGAAGAGTTTAGAGATAGGATTATTTGGTGCCAGGCTGTCAGAATATCGAGAATCACTGACTTACCGTTTATTATAGTTGCAGGGGATACTCTGTTTTATAATGGTGCGAACTCTGATGAGGGAAGGGATGCAAATATTCAAGTTGTTGGAAATGAAAATGATTTAGACCAGAGGTTGGATCAAAGGCCATTAGTGATTCAAGTTATTGTCAATAGTATTCTCCTATTCGACAGTCAGCTGAAAGAAAAGGGGATTATTTTGAAAGAAGAATCAATAAGGCGCATTGATGGGTATAGAGCTATGAATGAAGCGCAGGGAGTAGTTGTTAAGAATTTTGTTCTTGTGACAGGAGAGGTTGAGGGGTTGCCGCCACAAGTAGAGGGAAAGATTATTTATCGCGGAATAACCCCGGTATTACTCAATCTGCGATGGGATTCGACTGAAATTGAAGTGTTGCGGCACTTGAATTCAGAAGAAGAATTTACAAGTACAATAGAGCAGCAAGTAACAGCGGTGAAAAAGCAACTTTGGGAAACGGAACTCAAATTCCTTATTGGAGATTGAGCTTATGAATTTTCATTTTGGTTCACAAACATTTAGTGACGTCAAAATACCAATACTCTGGGGGACCAGAGCAGTTTTGGCTCATCCTTCAGGAGCATTATCAATAATAGATATTGGTGGCGAATCTGCAAAACCAGAGATTGTATCTGATATCCCATGGAATGAAGTAGAATATTCAGAAAAAGAAGATGGCTTTGTCATCTATCAGGATTCTTCTCAAATATACTTCTATTCACCAAAGAGAAAACTGCTTCGAGACTTAAAGGGTGAATTGCCAGAATGCGAATTGACGAGTGATTATACTAGAATTGGGACCAATAAAATCAGCAACTCAACAATTTCTGGTTCCCAAGTAGGAATTGGTATCTTTGCTACCGGATTCTTCATAGGTGGCCCCTTACCTCCGGGATTGGCTGAACTGAAAATATGAGGCAAAAGAAACATAACAACTCATTGGAACCGACCGCCAGGGGCGTCCATTTTTGAGGCTGGTTTTGCTTCCGAAAGTCAGTTTTTGCCAAGGGTCGTTCGGCATATTGTTCTAGGGGTGGCTCAATTCGGGCGTTAGACAACTATTAAAACTTAGAGGAGTTGGCAAATGTATCCAGTCTATTTTTTAGCTTTTGCCATCATCTTAGGCATTTTTCAGATTATTGTTCTAAAAACACCAATCATTACATCATTTCTGCTTGCTTTCATTGTAAGCAATGTCGGACTGCAGGGTCTTTTCGCCTTCATTGGACATTTCTTCAAATCAGACGAAGTTGCGCGAGGAATCGGCTGGCCCGCAGGGAACCCGTTTCAAAAGGAAATTGCCTTCACGAATTTAAGCATAGGGATCCTCGGCATCCTTTGCATATGGTTCCGTGGAGATTTCTGGCTTGCAACGATCATTGCGCGTTCAGTTTTTCTTTGGGGAGCTGCTTATACCCATCTGGAGGATTTAAAGGGCCGAAGAAACATTAATATCTTTAATGCTGGACCTGTTTTGTATTTCGACATTCTTTCCCCGTTTGTGCTGATTGGACTGTTTATAGCCAAAACCATTGTCTAACCAGGCGTTCAACCCGACCCGTGACACGCAGCGTGCCAAAAATTCTGGGTCGGGCGAATGAAATAGGTCATTAACCTGGTTGGGTTGCAATCGCGGGCGGGTTAGCTAAACGTTATGCGTCACCGAGTTGGAGGTAATATGGAAGGTCAAGTTGTTGTCAACAAACCCTTGATACCCGATACCGACGCGTTTGCCGATTGCGGCCAGGAACAGGTCTAGCGTCTGCTCGAACGTGTAGCCGCGAGCGAGGAGAGCGCAGATAGGGAGGAAATAGTGAAGAGAAGGACATTTCGTACTTGAATTCAACGGGACATAACCCTACTTCATAATCAGCATAGAAAAGATGTAAACTTGATGCAAGAACGAGGCAAAATTGAGCTAGAATTGAGGAGAAATTGATGTTGGTGCAGTCAGGGTCAAAAACGCTTGGCTTCTTTTGTTGCGTTACCGATTAGTGGGCAACCACCGTTGCCGCAACCGTGGTCGAATGAGAGAAGAAAAGAAGCGTACTAAGGAGGTTCAAATGACAAAGATAAACTTACCCCATCTTAAAATGGCGGTAATGGCTCTCTTAATCCTTGGCGTCTGCGGTGCTTTACCTGCATCAGCGTTGGCACAGGATGATGATAGCTTTGTGGGATTCGTGCAGCATGGCAGGTTCTTAAAGCTAACTCCGTGCGAACCCATCCAGCAAGAGGTACGACTCACGTCCATCTCGATGGAAACGGCTATATTGCCACAGGAAGAAGAGCTGGATCTCACTGAATATGAGGGGAAAGTGATCGTAGTGTGCGGGCATGATGGCGGTGAATGGATATACTCTGCAACCATCGCCGAGATCGCTTCTCCGCTTATCGCTGACTTCATTCTCCGATGCTACCCCCTCATTCTGCTCTGTGGCGCGTGTTTGGAGAGGATCAATTCAGCAAGACAGGAGGATCTTGAACAAGTAGACGGAATTGGTCCAAACAGGTCCAGGTCGCTTGTAGCAGGTCAGCCATACGTGGTGCCTGGCTGTGTCGCTGCACTTGATATTGAGCTGCTGCTTGACGAGGTACCCGATATTGGTGACGTGCTGCGTGAACGGATTGTGAGATACTTCTGTCCTGAACTGTATGAGCAAGAGAACTAAGCAAAGCATCTCTACGCTCTCGAGCACGTAGGAGAGCTGAACATGTGACCCAATGAGAGATCCGTAGATTGCCTCTAGCGGTTCAACCTAGGTTCTTTACTGCCGCAGACTACGAATTCGAGGCACAGAGTCTATTTCAGGCTGCTGCCTGAGGAATCATGGTATGCGACGTCGGAAGTCGCCCGATATGTTGATTTGCAAGACACGACCCCATCATTCTCGTTTCATTTTGTTCCTCCTTGATATTCCTTTCACATGCTCCATTTATGGCCTCCTGCTTTGTGTTCACCTCCAAGCCAAAATAAAAGACCACAGGCATAGCCTGCAGTCCTCTCTGGCACTTCTGCGTTGCCGCCCAATAGTTAGGCGGACGCCGAAATGCCAATGCTAAACCAATACCAACGAGAAGCGCGCGCATCAACCGAGAAAATCGCTACGTCCTTCATCGCTGTCATGATACGCCTATCATAGGGGTAGAGACAGCGTTTGTCAAGGTAACGCCCCCTTGCGCTGATACCGTCGAGTTCACCTAGGTTCGGCAAATGAGTACCTTTCTACCATCTGCCCTGCTATTTTAGCGTCCGGCTCCCTCAACAAACCTGTTGCTGGAGAAACTTAGGATTAAGGAGCTACCTCCAGCTTGTTTACAGTAGAGATTTGCCAGGAGCTTTGTTTACCTTAATGAATTTAATATTCTTAACTCGACTAGTGTTTACAATGCAGATGGGATTCCCATCTTCATAAGCAAAGCTGATTACAGCGTTATGGGATTTGAATGTGCTGTTGTTTACAGCTTCCAGTGTGCAGGGAGGCAATTTGCCATATTTGACGTAAAGTTTATTATCTTTAACAAGAAAATTATACACTGCTTGTAGCTCCTTGCTATAATATTCACCAGCATATTTACTTAGCTCCTCTTCTTTGGGGGCTATAGGCTCGGCAGCTTGCAAGATGTCGGGGTCTGCATGAGTTATGTTCAGGTGCATGATAAAAGTTGTGGTTTGTTCCTGCCTTTCAAATCTAATTCTTGCCGACGGGGGTTCATCCAGGGTGCGAAAATCCGTGGAACTAACAGGAGATAAGTCAAAGGTGGTATCAAGTGCCTCTGCCACTAACCGATCCTGCTGCACTGATATCTTCACAACCATATCCGTGGTGGAGCTCCAGTAAACCCCAGCCTTTTCATTTAGTTCTTTGTTATTAAGTTTGACAGTCTCTATCTTAGATGAGCTTTCTTCCCTGAGCTGATCGGCCAGATAGAGATCAGCAACCTGTCGCGTAAGCAGGCTAGGATTGATGCTGCTCAGGTTAGCTAAACATATCACGGAGAACCCTTGTTCTGGAAAACGGATCATCTCCGCTCTAAAACCAACGAATGCCCCAGCGTGGCTAACTAGCTTTAATCCGCTGTAATCGTTGACCATCAATCCAAAGGCATAGTCCAATTTCTTGCCGTTGTTGAGTGTGCCAGGTGTTAGGATTTGTTTGATCAATTCTTGATCTTCTCGTCCTAATTTATTATGGTAGAAATTTTGGTCCCAGCGAAGCAAATCGTCTACAGTGGTAAGAAGGCCTCCATCTCCAACCATATCCAACGACGTCATATTGGTTTGGAATCCGCGATTCTCACGGGGAGAGTAGCCGCAAGCTCGGTTGTTAACGACTTCATTGTGATTGTCATGAAATTGAGAGTGCTCCATATGTAAGGGGCGGAAGATGCTTTCGGCTGCAAACTCCCTCAGGGACTGCCCGGTAGCTGCCTTTACAATCAACGCAAGCAAGAGGTATCCTGAATTACAGTATAGATACTCATCCCCCGGCATGAAGTTCAGCGTGGTCTGCCGGGCCAACACGTCAGTTACTTCATCCGTGGTGTAGTAATCATCATCGCGTATGCCTGTCAAGCTCATTAATTCGAGATAATCACGGATTCCGCTTGTGTGATGGACTAGGTGGCGGATAGTTATGGGCCGCTCGTATGCTGGCATGTCCGGCAAGAACTTGCGAATGTCATCGTCCAGCGAGAGTATCTGTTGCTCTACGAGAAGAGCGATACACATGGCAGTGAATTGCTTTGAGGTAGAGCCAATACGAAAAACAGTCTTGGAGGAGATGGGAACACCGTGTTCGAGGTTGGCCATTCCGTAGCCACGCTGATAGATGAAACTGCCATTCTTGATGACGCCCAGAGCACATCCTGGAAAGTCTGCCTTGTTCCATTCTGCGAATAGTCCGTCCACCTTGTCAGTCATGGATGTCACGATTGAACCCCCTTAATATTGCTGCCTGCTGCATGTATGTGCTACTGTGCAGGCAGATTTCCATACCGCGTGTCTCCAAGAACTTTCGCTGCTGTCAGGGTTACCCAATCTCGCTAAGCTTTTCGGGGTGCAGCTCTACTGCGCCACCGTAAACCAAGGTAGCTGGCCCAGTCATGTACATCTCACGATCGTCGTGCATGCTTATCTTGATCTTGCCACCCCTGGTCATAACGTCGATTTCATTCCGACCTTGATCCACCCTTTGAGTTAGCCAAGCCACGCCTGCGACAGCAGTAGCACCTGTTCCGCAAGCCAGGGTTTCACGAAATACACCGCGTTCATATGTTCTAATCTTGATTATGTGATTACTAACAACTTCAGCAAAATCAAAATTAATGAGCCTGGGGAATACGGCATGATTCTCGGTAATGTTTTTGCCATATGGCCGGATATCATAGCTATCGATATCCTCAACGAAGACCACAGCATGCGGTTCACCTGAATTGACAACGGAAATTCTAACCTGACCGACTTCTGGAAACCTCATTACTATATCTAGGAGAGGGTTATCTGCGTCGACGGAAGTGGTGAAATACTTCCTTAATTCATCCGCCTTGTACCTCAGCTTGCCCATATGTACTCTATACTGATCGTCAAATTGATGAACTTCTTTTATTCCATCACTGGTTTCAATAAGAAGACATTTTTTATCTAGTTTTTTATGAAGATAGGCGGCAAGACAGCGTACTCCATTTCCGCACATGTCGGCCTCCGGTCCATCACGGTCGAAGAGTCGCATTCTGGCGTCTACGCCTTTCTCGCTTGGGGCAGTTACAAATATCAGCCCATCAGCCCCTACCCCGAAGTTTCGGTGGCAAAGCGATTTCGCCACTGTCCCCCTCTTGTCTTCAGGAATGGGTTCATGATCGGTTTCATCTCTGATGATGAAGTCATTCCCACAACCTTGATATTTAATGAACTCAAACCTCATTTCCTCAACACCTCCCCTGGAGTTCTTCCTGTATATTCCCCTTTTGCAACTATTACCTCACCATTTACAAATACGTATTTGATGCCCTCAGGGAAGTGATGTGGTTCTTCATAGGTAGCGTTATCGCTTACCGTAGCGGGATCGAAGACCACAATGTCCGCCCGATACTCTTCCTCAAGCAAACCGCGATTTTTTATTCCCAACTTTTGCGCCGGGAAGGAGGTCATCTTTCTAATGGCTTCTTCTAACGTTAGCACTTTCTCCTCACGTACATATTTTCCTAACACCCGTGGATAGGTGCCGTAATTTCTCGGGTGAGGTTTCCCCTCCGGTGATGAGGAAGGTAGTGAGGAGCCATCAGAGCCAACCATCATCGTCGGATGGCTCATCACCAAGCGTAAGTCATCCTCATTTATGTCGAAGATGACAATAGACACGTCCCCTTTTTCCTGGAGTAGGAGGTCGAAGAGGGTGTCGAAGGGATTCTTTTCTTGAATTTGCGCGACCCTGGCAAGAGTTTTTCCTTCTAAATATTTATTGGCTTCAGAATTTATGGATGCAACTACAATATTATCCCATCCACTTTCCATAACCATGTTATCCCAATTATCTTTTTCATCTATATCATGCCTTATCTTTATTCGCATGGAAGGGTCTTCTAATCTTTCGAGTAACTTCTCTACTCCTCCCTCGTGAACCCAAGGTGGTAGGCAAGCACTCAACCCTGTACTCGATGCTGTATATGGATATTGGTCGCAGGTTACATCGATGCCCTCATTTCTTGCTGTCTCTATCAGTCGCAGCGTCTGTTTAACCTTTCCCCAATTTCTTTTTCCACATGCTTTATGGTGAGATATTTCCACTTTTACCTTGGCCTCTTTCCCGATCTTTATTGCTTCCTTGACCGCGTCAATTAAGGTGCTGCTTTCCCCACGAATATGGGATGCGTAGAGACCATCATACTCTTTCAGGCCCTTAGCAAGTTCAATTAATTCCTCGGTCTCCGTGAAAGAACCAGGAGGATAAATCAGACCCGTGGAGAAGCCAAAGGCCCCTTCCGCCATCGCCTGTTGCAAAAGCCTCTTCATTTCACTCATTTCTTCAGTTCGAGGTGGTCTATAAGCAAATCCCATTGCCGCAATCCTTATCGTTCCCTGGCCCACCAAAGGAGCAATATTGACTAAAAGACCATTGTTTTTGACTTGATTGTAATATTCACTCAAGCTTCGCCAATTCCAGTCAACCTCATTTGCGTCGCCACCCAAAGAGGCTTTTAGTTGATCGATCGTGGTTTCATCTACAGGAGCGGGGGAAATACCGCAGTTTCCCGTTACCTCGGTGGTCACTCCTTGCATTATTTTGTTCAGTGCCCGTGGATTTATTAGGATATTCATGTCCGAGTGGCTATGCATATCAATGAAGCCAGGGCAGACAACTAATTCTGCAACGTCAAATATCCTTTTTGCTTTCTGATGCATCTTACCTATCTGTTTAATCTCTCCATCTTTGATAGCAATATCTCCCCAAAACCAAGCGTTTCCAGTGCCGTTGATTACTCGTGCACCCTTAATAATAATATCAAACATATTCGTCTCCTTTTTATTGCTGATATAGATGGCATGCTACCGCGTGTTTTGTACCGACCTCGATTGACTCCGGATGTTCCTGTTCACATATCTTGCCGATCTTTTGTGGACATCTGGGATGAAATCTGCACCCTGCAGGTGGATTTGTAGAGCTTGGTATCTCCCCTACAAGGAATATTCGTTCTCTTCCCCGCTTCTTAGGGTCAGGAACGGGAGCAGCAGACAATAGAGCCTTGGTATATGGATGTTTCATATCTTCAAATAGTTCTTCTGTTGTCGCTAATTCTATAATTTCTCCCAAATACATAACAGCAACCATATCGCACATGTACTGAATAACTGTTAGATCATGCGATATGAATAGATAAGTTAGATCAAATTCTTTCCGTAAGGCAGTTAACAGATTAAGAACTTTCGCCTGCACGGATACATCTAACGCAGAAGTTGGTTCATCCAGAACGATAAACTCAGGGTTTAGAATTATCGCCCGGGCAATGCTTATTCGCTGTTGCTGTCCGCCGCTAAATTCATGAGGGTATCTCCCCAAATGTTCACTTTCCAAGCCTACTCGTTCGAGCACGCTGAGCATTAGTTCTCGTCGCCCCTTCGTTGCGCTAAGAGATTTATGAATTAATAGCGGCCGAGATAAGGTCTCTTCTATTGTCATCCGCGGGTTCAAGGAAGCTTGAGGGTCCTGAAATACTATCCCTGTTCGTTGCCTAAGCTTGCGGAGAGCTTTACCATTCAAACTCATCAGATTGACACCGGAGAAAAAAACTGCACCTTCAGTGGGTTCTATTAATCGTAGAACCAATCGCCCTATAGTAGTCTTTCCAGAACCGCTCTCCCCCACTAACCCTAGTGTTTCACCTTTATTAATGGACAAACTGACACCATCAACAGCGTGTACCAGCGCTTTTTTCGTCGAGAAAAAGCCTGTGGTAGGAAAATATTTCTTCAATTGTTGTGTTTCTAAAAGTTTATTCATGTTTTATTTTATATATCATATAAATGGCATGCTACTAAGTGATCCTTCTCTATTTCTACCATTGCTGGTGCACTATTTTCACAAGTTTTCATTGCCTGTGCACATCGGGGATAGAAACGACAACCTGCAGGAGGATCGATAGGTTTAGGAACACTGCCCGGGATAGTCATGAGTTCTCCCTTTGTCCCGGTAGGAATGGATCCAAGAAGGCCTTTGGTGTAGGGGTGCAATGGGTTAGCAAACAGATCTTCCACAGTTGCGATCTCCACCATTTTCCCGTTGTACATCACCCCCACTCGGTCACAGCTTTCTGCAATAACTGCCAGATCATGAGTAATTAACAGGATTGAACTGCCAGATTCTTCCTTAAGATTCTTTAAGAGCGCTAGAATCTGAGTCTGTATAGTAACGTCTAAAGCAGTGGTGGGTTCATCTGCTATCAACAGGGAAGGGTGGCAAGAAAGCATCATTGCGATCATACTTCTTTGACGCATTCCCCCAGAAAGTTGGTGGGGGAAGGCCCTGGCCGTCTCTGCGGGAGCTGATATTTTGACTCTCCCTATCATGCTAACTGCTTCCTTCCATCCTTCCTCTCTGCTAACCCCTTGATGAGCAATAATTGGCTCCGCTATTTGGTAACCCGCAGTGTATACAGGGTCTAAAGAAGTCATGGGATCCTGAAATATCATTGCTAATTCCTTACCGCGGATGGAGGTCATCTGCCTCTTGCTCAACCGTAGAAGATCCTTACCCTTATAGAGGATTTTCCCATCAACGATCTTCCCTGGCGGAGGAACAAGGGACATGATAGAAAGACTGGTAACGCTTTTTCCGCAGCCAGTCTCTCCCACAAGACCGAAAATTTCCTCCTGCTGAACAGTGAAATTTACTCCGTCTACCGCCTTTACAATTCCCTCTTCCGTATAAAAGTACGTCTTGAGATTTTGCACATCAAGGAGAGGCTTCTCATCTGTCATACTAATCATGCTAAGTCTCCCTCAGCTTGGGATCCAACGCATCTCGCACCCCATCCCCTAGGAAATTAAAGCCCAGAACAGTGAACAGTATAGCCAGTCCAGGGAAAGTAGCGATCCACGGAGCTACTCTTAGATATTCTCTGCCATCCGCTAGAATCGCTCCCCACTCCGGCGTGGGTGGTTGAACCCCAAAGCCGAGGAAACTCATTGCGGATGCGGTGAGAAGCGCCCCGGGCATTGCCAAGGTAGCTAATACTAAATTAGGAGCAAGGGCATTAGGCAAAATATAGCGAAAGATTATACTAAAATTATTCTCTCCAATAGCTCGCGCTGCCTCGATAAACTCCCTCTCCTTAAGGGATTGCACCTCGCTGCGTGTTACTCTGGCAAACTGGGCCCAACTTACAACGGCTATTGCAATAATGACGTTCATAATGCCCGCTCCTAAAGCGACCACTAGACCAAGCGCTAACACCATCGGGGGGAAGGCCCAAACCATATCTGTAAACCTCATAAGTATGTCGTCTATCATCCGTCCGTAGTAACCGGAAATCAGCCCGATAAGTATCCCTACGCCAGCCTCTATCGCTACCAGTACGATGCCGATCATGATATCGATCCTCGCTCCATAGATGATTCTACTGAGTACATCCCGCCCGTAGAGATCTGTTCCCAACAGATGCTTTACGCTCGGGGCGGAGAGCATTTGTCCCAGATCCATCTGGGTCGGGTTATATGGAGCTATCCAGGGAGCAAATATACTAGCAATGATTACTAAGAGAACAATGGTAAATCCGGCACCTGCAAGTTTATGCTTACCTAACCGCCGAGCGACTTCATAAAACTGAGTCCTTTTTCTTCCTCGATTTGCCATATTGCCCTTTGCCCCCATTAATATTTTATTCGTGGATCGAGGTACGCTACAATAATATCACCAATTAAGTTAGAGAGAACAGTTAAAATAGCGATAATAAATATGATGCCTTGGGCTATAGGAAAATCTTTGGCGATTATCGCTTGATATAAAAGTCTTCCCATTCCTGGCCAGGCAAAGACCGTCTCGATAACGACTGCTCCCCCAATCAGCCAAGGGAATCCTAAAAAAGTAATCACCACGACAGGGATGATAGCGTTTCTTAATGCATGTCGATAGAGAACGATTCTTTCCCCCATCCCTTTTGCCCGTACCGCGGTTATATAATGTTCTTTGATCACCTCCAACATTCCTGATCGTGTTAATCGCAGTATAGAGCCAATTTGAGGAAGCCCCAAAGAGAGTGATGGTAAGACAAGCGATGAAAAACCACTGTACCCCGAAAGAGGGAACCACCGTAGATAAAAGCCAAAGACAAGCATTAACATCAACCCTAACCAGAAACCAGGCATAGATAGCCAGAAAAATGCGCTGGTAGTGCTTATATAATCGATTACTGAATATTGCTTCACTGCAGAGACTACCCCCATCGGAATGCCTGCTATCAGCGATAAGAGTACGGCAGTAGCGGTTAAAATAAGGGTCGCTGGTAGTCGCTCGCCTATCATTTTCAAAGCTGGTTGATGAGTGATAATAGAGGTACCAAAATCGCCGTGCATTATTTGAGCAAGCCAGTAAAAATACTGAACCTGGATCGGTTTATCCAACCCGAATTTTACCTTTATTTTTTGAATGCTTTCCGGTGTTGCACGTGCCCCTGCCATTACCTCAACAGGGTCTCCCGGAGTCAACCTTAAAATCAAAAAAGTGATTACTGTAACTCCGATAACTATAAAAAACAAAGAAATTATTCTTAATGCAATGTAGCGTAGCATATCTTTCCACCTTTTAGTCTGAAGTTCCTAAGTACAAGGTGATAGAAGATTTGTTGGCATGGGCAGTTGAGCGATAATCATACTGCAGCGTTCTGTCTACACTCAGATTCCACAGGTTAGGAACGCATTAGAGACTCATCCCCAGCAACAACAAGTATGCTAGGTTGTCAGGCTCGATGTCAAGTAAAACGCACACTTTACTGTCTACAAAATCGAAAACGCTTTCTCGCTCAATGCTCGATTTCATCAGCATTAACTACCGATTTTGGGCCCGAAATCGCGCGGAACTTCAGTTTAGAGATCGCTTCAGTATTGACTGTTCTCGTCTCTTATCACAATAAGGGGGCTCGCTCGAGCCCCCTTAAAAGCCTAGTCCCGGTTATTTTTCCAGCGTTACGTCATTTACCCAATATACCTGGCCTATTACCTTAAATCCTTTGATGTAATCGCGACCAGCAAGATACTCTTTTCTCACAAAAAGCGGAACTGCTCCCACGTTCTCAAGGACTATCTTTTGGGCTTGCGAGTAGAGGGCTGTACGCTCTGTGAGATCTCCCGTGCTCTTGGCTTCGGCAAAGAGTTTATCACTCTCTGGGTTGTGCCAGGGCACGTATTCGTCATCAGGATAGAAATCGGCGTCAAGAGTAAACTGATTATAGAGAATACTGGGATCTATCCATGAATGATGCGCTAAAATAGCATCGAAATCTCCTTTACGCGTTTTGTCGGTGACCACTTGTCCAATAACTTCCTCTAAATCGACCTTCATCCCGATTGCCCCAAGCTCGGATTGGATGAGCACGTCTATCTTTAGGCGCAAGGGGTCATCGGTGGGGGCAAGAAGGGTGAACTCAAACGGTTTACCATCCTTATCCACTATTCCGTCCCCATTACTATCCGTCCAACCGGCATCTGCTAAAAGCTTCTTGGCAGCCGCTAGGTCGTATGGAAAACGCTGAACAGCCCATCCCTCTACCTCTTTGCTATAGGACGTCTGCGTAGGTGAGAGGAGTGATCGGGCCGGGATCGCAAGAGGTGACAGCAGCTTGATGATAGGATCCCGATTGATCGCCATCGCTATGGCCTGCCTCACCCGAACATCGCTAAGCAAGGGACTGCTGGTGTTAAAATACAAATACGTAGTCCCGGGATCCAGATACGACCATAACTGGATTTTAGGGTTCGCTGCTAGCCTATTTAATGCGGTGGAAGGGATGTCGGTTATCATATCGACATTTCCTGCTTCAAGTTCGCTCACCCGGGTGAGATCCTCGGGAATGAAGCGGAAGGTGATCTCGTCGAGGTACACCGGCCCCTTATTTTCAACAAGCGGGAGGTTAGTCCGGTAGAGATCATTCCTTGCTAACGTGATATAGGAGCCGCTCACCCACTTCTCAAGCTTAAATGGGCCGCCAGCGACAAATTCATCCCTGGCAAACGCATCGTTGCCGACCTTATTCGCCACCTGGACGTCTACTGGTGCACCGTACTCGCTGACAAGATCGCCTAGTAGGTTTCCTTCCATAACCTTTTTATTGATGATTTTCACCGTGTATTCATCTACAGCCTCAACGCTCTCCACCCCATCCCAGTCAGAGGAATAGGGGCTCACTTTCTTGTATCTGTCCACTGCTTCCTTGAACGCTTCAGCGGTTACTGGATCACCGTTGGAAAACTTCGCTCCCTTCATTATGTGAAATGTCCATATTTTCCCGTCTGGCGATACATCCACTGAATCCGCTAGATCAGGGACTACGTTCATGTCGGAGTCATAGGCAATCAATGGTCGAGTCAAAAGAGAGTTTATCCAAACCGTCCAATGTGCTTGTTGTGCATCAAGCATCTCCGGTTCGTAAGCCGTTCCTACTACCAATTTACCGCCGCTTTGAGCGGCCATTACGGCAGCACTGAGCGCGAAAGCCAAAACAACTAAACTAACGACTAACACTATTCTTTTCATCTTCATGCCTCCTTTGTCTTTGGTGGGAATGTCTTTCCTGATAAAATATCCTTATTCTCGACTATCACCTCCTTTCTTCGCAACAATATCTTGGATCACTAATGATACTTGTATCACTATCTTGGTCTTGAGTCAAGGGGCCAGTCAACTGAGATCATCACGAAAAGGGCGGGGACATGTAGCCGACCATCGACCGGGGAAACCTACCCGACCCTTGACAACTTATATCACAATCAAAGAGCTCTTGTGTTATCTATCTCCACGGCTTGTAGCGTGTCACCTCAGCATAAATACTGTTCTCTTGACGAAACCTTGGAGACCAAAGCTAGGAGGTGGCTGGACTTACTCTTGGATCTTAGCGAAGTGAGTCCTCAATGTATGATATAACACCATCTGCTACCATCCAGAGATTTGTTAGCTCAACCGGCAGAACAAGTAGCATCTCCTGAGGGAGCGCGTAGAACCTGCTCTCGGGGTTCTCAACGAATGTATGAATGTAGGAACCTGTCAATACTCCTGTTAATGTGAGTACTTGTTGTGCTACTCTGATGTCTTCTGCGCCTGGAACTTTATGTGTGATAGTGTAAAGCAGAAGTGCGTTTGTGCCTGTCTCAAGGAGCTTTATCACTTCAACGGTTTGTTCAACCTGTACACGCTCAGCGACGCAACCAGCTACTACACCGAAAGCGCGATACAAACCAGCTACTGCACCGAGAGTTGTTTCTCTAGACTGAGGTTCTCTAGTCGATGGTATCGGATATTCGATGGTTTGCTCGTGTGCCAATGAGGCTATGATTTCCCTTGCGATCTCCTTAACCCGAGCGGTGATCTCTTCAAAAGGAAAGCTCTCTGGGAAATCTCCGTTAAGAACGTTGGCGGCCAGCTTGTTAAACTGATTTGCGATATTTAGTTTGACAACTAGGGCTCCTGCGGCGAATCCTTGCTTTGCCCCACGGGTCACTTTCTCAGGAAGTAGTAGCACCGGGACTTCACCCAAGCCGTTTAACCAGTTCTCAACCACCATTCTATAGTGATTCGGGCTGAAGTCCCGAAAGGCAGTGGTGGCATCTGCTGCTTCCAGCATTTTCTCGACAGACACAATGTAAGCCGGTCCATCCAAAGCACAGATAAGATTGTTTCCGATTTGGCGAAGATCTTGAATCATTGCCATAGTAAGTAGCACTTGACAAGCAGTTTCTGAGCCGGAAAGATGCTTTATGTTCCTCCAGTCGGTGAGCCTAGTAAGGATAGATACGGTGTTTTCCAGAATTCTTAGGGGGACACGAAATATATCAGCCCATCTCTTTGCTCGCCAGTAGTCTTTGACATTCGTGAAGGCTTGGGCTGTCACGCTGACGTCATAGTCCACTTTCTGCGACATCGCATCTTGTAGTGTCCGTAGCGCCTCTGTTAGCTTAGTCTTTCTTTCATCTACCACGTCAACCACTGCTTGTACAGATATATTGGCAAAACACTTGACACTACCACTGCCATTTCTTATCTCTACGCAAACCTCCTTTTGGCCGCTTGTTGTGAAAGTCCAAGACATGGTTTTAGTTCTGTGGTTCCAATCCCCCTCCGAAGGAGTGTCCCACTCAAACCACTTTGTCCACCCTCCGGTAGCCACGCTATCTTGGTTCTCATCGCTCGAAAAACGGACGTGGTCAATATTTCCAGAGCAAACTCCTATATAGCTATCAAAGCTCTCGTTGACAAGGACTGTGTCTATCAAGGTAGAGGTGTCTTGCCCTCTGAGCTCAACCTCGCAATTCACTTCTTCCTCATGAGAAGGTAGAGAAGGCGGATCAGTTGTCCATAGGTACGTTGGGCCAGAGCCAGTGTAATTGTTCCCACCAGGATAGTAGCTACGGGTTTTGTATATATCGTATGGGTCCGTTTTATTCAGTGCATACCCTCCCTTCAGCACCTCAAAGTGCAAATGCACCCAACTAGAGTCTGATACCCCTGTAGCTCCTGCTGTACCGATCTTTTCTCCGCGCTCCACTTGTGTCCAGGAGGAGAAAGTTGTGTCCCACCTAGACTTGGCAGGGATCTTAGAGGGCACGCTGTCAAGATGTGCGTAGAGCGTGAAATAATGGCCGTTATCTGCGCTTGTTTCGTCGTGTCTAATAAGGACAAAAGAGCCATATCCCCCTCCTGAGGATTGTATGGCTAGACCATCTGAGGCGGCTACGACATCGAAGGATTGCCAAGGAGCTTGATTGACCTGGCCCATTATGTAGTCAATACCATTATGGGCATAAGGATCATCCGCATTAAGACCTATGGGGGCAGTGTATCTCCACCCTTGCTGTATTCTAATGTTCGAGTCCGTGAATGGCAGCGTAAGAAACTTAGCTGATGATGCACCGTCAATGCTTACTATCTTCCCAGACGACCAGTTGCTCACCACCGAGGTGTCACTCGCACAGCGTGCTCGAGCCTTTACTAAGTACGTACCAGCACTGGAGTAGCTATGAGAAGTGCTGGTAGAAGAACTCCAGTTGGATAGGTCATCCTCTCCGACAGAATCCCAGTTGAATTGGTACTCAACAGAATGGCCTTTACTGCAAGCTGAGTTACTGGTGGAGAACTCCAGTAGCTCGTGTACTTCACCTGATGGAGGGCCGGAGGGCTCGTTTGGACTGTTAACCGTATGCCCTGAAGCAATAACGATTGCTACCTCATCCGTATCTGTTACGTCATCATCATCGCTAACCTTTAAGGTTATCGTGTGCGTGCCAACAGATAGCGTAACGGTAGGCGTCTCTCCTGTCGCTATTTCAGTACCGCTCTCTGTCCACACCCAGGTGACGATGCTTTCGTCAGGGCCAGCTGAAGCACTGCCATTAAGGGTAACCCTCTCACTGCCATTGCTATCCGTGTCGGTGAGGGTTTGGTCAGGGCCAGCATTGGCAACAGGGGGCTTGTTATCTGGAGTCTCGTTCTGTGGTTCATAGCGAACATCTACTCCACGGTTGATAAGCGATTGGATGTTTTGCATATTGTCAGAGCCAGGAGTGAGGTCAAGGTAGTTATAGCTAATCTCCACGTTGTCCCCAGTGCCTAACCCGGCGTTATCAACTAGGGGTTGAATATCGCTGATGTTATTACTCATTAGGCTGAGCCCCGTAAGGTTGGTAAGGCCGAATAACGCACTGATATCACTGATGTTGTTAATGCCTAGCAAGAGGCAAGTGAGATTAGTAAGGCCAGACAGCGCACTGATATCGCTGATGTTATTACTCATTAGGCTGAGCTGCGTAAGGTTGGTAAAGCCAGACAGCGCACTGATATCACTGATGTTATTAATATCTATCCAGAGCTCAGTGAGATTAGTAAGGCCGGATAACGCACTGATAACACTGATCTTGTTAGTCGTTAGGCTGAGACGGGTAAGGTTGGTAAG
>JAUWQP010000098.1 GCA_030611015.1 Chloroflexota bacterium
CGACTTTTTCTTTACTATCGAGTTCTCTTCAGGGTGGCCACTTATCGGGGCTGTGATAGATGCCATCCTGGTTAAACTTTTTGCCGGGCGCCAGGCTGATATGGAGGTCCGGTTACTTGAAAAACGATTCAACCCGTAAGCTGAACGGTGACCGGGCCAGTGAAACAGGATTTATATTTTTATTTGGTCATAGTTTAGCGAAAAATATCACAGCGTGCTGATACCCTACCCAGCTTACTTCAGATGGACTCCTGCTTCACCAAGTGAATCTTGTATCCTTGCGTTATTCTCCACGAGTACCGATGCGATTGCCCCGGCTATTATTTCTATTTGATACTTATTAAAGTGCGCGACATGCCCCGGGACGCGTTCTCAATTCCTCGACCAACTTCGACTCAATATCTGCCTCTTCCATACCGAACGACATAACACTAACCTCCCTGAAGAACGCATTATCATTCTCAGCAACCATTTTCCTTGTAGCAAACTACTCAGTGTCACGGTAACCGTCTTATTGTCGCATACAACTAATTGCTATGAGAGGATAGGTGCGTTTATTCGATGACTGCACCCGTGCCTCATACGAGGGTCTGCACCTCAACTAGGGCAGAGCTAAAATGAGAACATGAACTGCCGAAAATCGCGAGTCTATCTTGTGATCTATGATCCTCTAGTGAACACCTTGAGGATAATTGTCTAGAGTGGTGCAGATGGGAGTAATATGATTGGAGTCGTACGACCTGGCCTTTGCCTCGGGGGCAGCCCACGGGGAAATCAATAGGATAAGAATCAAGATGGAAGATAATACAAAAAAGTTGAGCCGTCTTTCTACTCAAGTGTCACTCTCATTAATGAGTAGTTTCGCCTCCGCCCCGCCGCTTGTTGACTAAGTCGGGAAAGGCCCTGCGAGGATGTGTGTCTTGTCCGAGAGTCGCCGTCATCTACTTGGCTTAGATTCTATTACCGACAGTTCTCCGCTGTCAATCAATTTATGCACCACATCGCGAGAATGCGTTATCAAGCTTTATAACTCGGGTTAGCCGGGTGCATGCTGGGGGTATTCGTTATTATTCAGAGATTTGTGGCTATTCGATGCATTCACATGATTCTAATAAGAATGTGAATTGGATGGACGTAGGTTATTTGAGAACTAAAGAGATCAAGAGCTATATACGATTCAAACCTGAGCTTAAACAGATTTCGGGGGAGGAATGACGTGTAGAGGTATATCAATCATATCATGGCCTTCTATAACTGCGTGTACAGAATATGAGCCATGTTTTGGAAATTGAACCATACCGAATTGCATTGCTATCCTAGCTTTACTCTCTATGCCTTCAACTGGCTTAGGTATCGGGAACTTCCCATTAATCTTGGGAATGATTTCCCTTCCATCTTCATCAATCAAAGATACACTAATTTTCTTCTCCCCGACTTCTACTACGTTTGCTCTTACTTGAAATACAAGGAAGAAGGAAGGATGTCTAGCGGGTACACTAGAAGCATAAATGGTATCAAAACCTATACCGAGCGCATTAATCTTATTTGTCACTTCGGCATAGTCACAAATAAATGCAAAGTCTATCTGCATGCCGTTACTTCCTTTTTAATTATCTCGTTGGGTTGCTTCCGTTCTTCGTATCCTAATGGCATTAGCTGTATATAAAAGGCGACATCTCTTCCACCATACAGATTGGCATAAGTATCTTGGTACATTGTATAAATAGGGACTCCTTCGCTACTTAGTATTACTGTGATTTCATCTGCCTCAGGAAGACTATCAAGATTTACGCCCTTGCTTACTGAGAGTAGTTCTACCCCAACAGGTTTATTATCAGAGGAATAATCAATACGTCTATCTTCATCTAGGTCTTCGCCATGCGAATACTTATCAGAGCTTAGATAAACGTAGATTGCATCCGCATCTCTGTCATACTTGTATTTCACTAACTCTTCTCCTTAATAATCAGCTACCGTTATAATTACTTTAGGATCGCTTGTTTTTGCTTTCACTACTACCTTAATATGTCTCCCATCGGGGAGGTCGGCTCTATATATCATGTTATCTGACCGGTCTGGGTAAGACGTGTGATAATGCTTCAGGCAATACATTACATCATCGTGTGATATGTTTCGCTCAAGTCGCCTATCACGAGCATGGCGAGGGTATTTTACCATTACATAGGGCTAGTGCTTCACTGATAATATTTGCTAGGTTGTAGGTATATCTTAGTTATAATACATCACGCTGTCAAGGGAATAGCTAATTAAAGCGAATCTTTGCCTGTCAAGGCTGTGGGCTATATAAGAGGGGAGCTATCTATCATGGGTAGCCCCCCATAATCTGCCTGGCTGGGTAGTAACAAGCATATGTATGCCAGAGATGGCAATGAAATGGGAAGCCCCCAAATTGTGGCAGTCATTTATAGGAGAGCCCATCTTCATTCCCATTTTGAGCTTATTCCATTACCCCATTTTCTTGGACATGATATTCATGTACAGGGCTTTGGTGTTTGGCGGGGGCAGCGATTCCACCTCTTTTTTCAGTAACTGGATAGCATCCAATGTGCAAGTTGCCACGCAATTCCCGCAGCCGATGCAGCGGTCACGGTTAACTATAGCTACGTCATTCTCCATTGCTAGGGCGTCTAACTGGCATAGGTCGACACAGGTCTCACAACCATTGCACAAATCAGGGTCCACCTTGGCATAAAAATTGGTTGCATATAATTCTGCCGGGCAGGGGAATTTCTTTAATGTTGTCAGAATTGCACAGCAATCTCCGCAGCAGCAGCAAATATAATGCGGCCGCTGTGAGTTTTCCGGTTGCAGCACTAACCCCGCTTCTTCGGCCTTCTTTAAAATGGCAAAGGCTTCCTCCTTGGTGATAGAGCGGGCAAGTCCCAAATTGAGGTGATGCTCAGCCGCACCACGAAATATCAGACACGTCTCACGAAGGTCAGTGTGACGGCAACTTTCACCAATAAGGTCCTTGGCCTGTCGGCAAACGCAGTTAGCCACTGCAATTTGACCGTCTATGCTATCGATAATCTGTCTCACATTGTCGTACGTGCTGACGTTATGTTCATAAGTAATACTTTTCTCTATCGGGATGGTGCGCAACTGGGTGATTTTGGTCCTGTATAATTCCTGGCCAAATGCTTCATCGAGATACTGCAGCATGTCTTCGGTAAAACCCTTGGTGAGCCGCTCCACCTGCAATTCGAATATTCCTACAGCGAGCATTGCATTTCCATAGTATTTCTCATCATGTTTCTTACTTGTTAAAATGGTCCCTTTATAGACCATCTGGTCCAAAACTCGCTCTAATTCCTCGATAGACATTCCAGTCTCTTTAACACGTTTGTTAATTTGATTCAGTGGCTCTGGTATCATGGGAAGTTGTGTTGCTATTTTTGCCTCTTCTGGAGTGAAGAGGTGTTTCAATATACGAATTTCAACACCTGATTTCGTCGGCGGGTAACCGATGGGCAGCTCATCTAAATGTTTTTGCAAGGCTCGATAAACCTGACTCTCAGTGGTCATTTTATTCTCCTCTTGTAATTTCGCTCAACAGCTAAAAGGACAGACTCTGCTTTCCCCGGATCCGCCTGGCTGGGCTATTTCGTCTTGGTTCTCTTCGATTTGCGTCGGTTGGCCTTCTTAGGGTGCACTTTATCCTGCGCCTTATCGCGGAATCCCTTCATTCGAAACCAGGATGGGGTGCGGTAACCTTTCATAAGTTCTCCGCCTTAACTCAGATTGAGTCTCTGTCCAAAGCTACCTGTCTGGGCTGCTACACTTGCTGCTCGCTCTCCTTCGACCACTCCTGCATCATCTTCTTTACCCGCTCTGCGAGCTTTGGGTTTGACCGAAGTCTATCAATGAATATGGGGCAGCCCTCAAGAAGCGAGTTTTGAGCCGCTGTTGCCATGCTCGACAGGAGCTGCGATATGCTATATGGTGTTCCCGTCATTGACGTACCGGGCATTGAAGACTCCATTTGCCTTCTCAGGTCTTCTTCCGTCACCCGTATCGGTAGCACGCAGTTCTTATACCAGGAGCAAGTCTTGCACTGGATTAGTGCTTGTGCTTCATCGAAAATATCGCTCATGTTTAACCTCCTCCCCAATTTGTCTGTCCGGGCTCTTGGCGCTATTATAGCATTGTCAGGCTTCGCTGGGCAGCCTCAAAAAAGAGGCTAGCGGGCAATTGCCTGCTAGCCTACCCCTGAGTGAACTGCACCTGAAAATAATAAGCGCTTAGCGGTTTAACCGGTGAATTTCCTTTCCACTTTCAAAGCACCGCCGACGGGCATCGCCATCACCGGCATACATATGCTTATGATAGGCAACAGTAGGGAACCATTGACAACGGCCATGCGGGGCTCTACGATGTCCCCACCAGCGATCAGCGCACAATTTGCCTAGCTCTAATGAAATAGATGAACTCTCCAATATAGCTTCCTTTTAGAGCCGGGGCACCTCTAATCTCACCGGTCATCAGCAACCGGGACATCCAACAACGAGGGATCAGCTTTTCTGACAGCATTTGTTATCCTATTGCTCAGTGGATCGAGCAGGGGTTCCATTTTTACCAGAGCATATAGCGTGAGCTCCAAAACGGGGAGAAGTGCTTTCATCAGTGGATTGGCCATTTCAGCCACAGGCTCCAGAAGTCTTGCCGTGGCTCTGGTAAAGGGGCTAAGCAATCTGACCATAGCGTCCAAAGGTGCTAGAGCTATTACTAGGGCACCCCTCCCGTTTGTCTGTTCGTTTGTCCTATAGTGATCGAAGCGCTCGTGCTCCCAGTTGTAATAGTATCTTAGAAACATCCGCAACCATTTTGTTATGATGGTTGGATCCTGTCTGATCGATTGTAGAACGCTCTTTACCAGCGGAGTGCTTGCGTGGGTAAGAAGCCCAAGACCAAATTGGGAGTGTACCCGTGACCGTAATTCCCTTCGATCATGGCTTTCTTGCGCTTTACGCAGTTTCCATCTGCCAGTGCAGGTAATTACCCATTGAATGATAGGATGCGCCTTTATCCTTGTATCATACCTCCTTAGAAACGCGGCTGAGGTGTCGCCAGCTTCTATCGCCTCTATCGCGATGTCGGCCGCAATGTCGGCGGAAAACCAAGCACATGGTACCCCATCACATAATCCGGTGCTTTCGAGTCCGGCGGCATCTCCAGCAAGTATCATACCATCCGTGTAGTTGGGCATATTTCGCAACCTGTCATCCAGACCCACAAATATCTCAAATCCCTCAAACATTTTTGCCCTGAGTTTGATATGGGGAGCAACTTCGTCCCGCCACCAGGGGAGCTTCGTAGTGATGTTCTTGTGGTACTCGTCAAACAACTTCTTCAGATTGGGTGCTGTGTCATCGTCCATTCTCAGGCACTGATCCTGCATCCAATGGATACTATTTCTGTAGGGCCATACCATCAGCCCATTGCCATGGCCCAGAGGAGGAGCTAGGTGCTGCTCGTCAAATGCCCAGCAGAATCGCAGTGTATGCCCGAAAACCCTGTCTACAGCCTCTTTCGGCATCTCGTAGTCGTACGTATCTGCCAGAGAAATTACCTCAGCCGGGTATCTGTCTCTCACTCCGGCCCTTACCGCCAACAGCCCCTGTGAGCCCTCGCAGTCAATAACGATTTTGGAACCTATTCTTTCCCCTTTGTCGGTAACTATGCCTTTGATATGTCCCTTTACTCTTATAAGGTCTATAACTGTTGTGGAGGTCCTGAGTTCAGCCCCTGATTCTATAGCCTTTTCTGCTTCCCATGCACAGAACGGCTTGCAGTAAGCGTTGTAGCCAAAAGCAAATATCGGTGACAGTGGCTTCGGTATCCTCAGCTCAACTATGTCTATATCTTCTTTCTCTATGTCATAGACGACATAGTTCCTTATTCCATCTGAGGGCCTTTCTATTGGAGGATTGCCGTCTCGTATGAAAGCTGGCCCAAATAGGAAGCCATAAATTGGTATGGTGAGCCCGGATATTACCTTTTCTCCAACATTCTCAGCCCTTTCCACCATCAGGGTTTTCAAGCCAGCCTCGGCACATTTTTTGGCCGCCACGGGACCACCAAATCCAGCTCCAACAACAATCACATCATATCCCTGCTCCATCACATCTACCTGCCACGCCAGTAATTTTATCCCCAATCGCTCCTGTAACCAGTGCCTCCAGGTGGCCAAGAGAATTCAATTGCCCCTTCTAAACATACATACCAACAAGAAGCACACTCCATGCACTCGTCAAGGCTTCTCACTCTAGCTTTCTTGCTCACGA
>JAUWQP010000085.1 GCA_030611015.1 Chloroflexota bacterium
GGGAATGATAATATCAAAAAATTAGATGTGAAAAATGATAAAGATCTAGAATTAATAAAGCGTTTAGCGATAGAGCGAAGAGCACTTTCTACTGTTCTTTCAGTAGAGAATGCACAACATTTATTATTATTTTATTGCTTATATGTGTTTACTGAATCTATTTATTATATAGAAGAATTAGAAACTATAGTAATATATGAAAAAAGCAAGGGTGTTATTGATCTTTATGATATTGTAAGCCCAGAAGCAATTGATTTTAAAAGAATAGTTTCAATTATTGCAACAAGAAATGAAAGTAAAGTTATTTTTCATTTTACGCCTACATTTAAAGAAATTGAAATTGAAAAAATTCCATATGATGATTCCGATGATATGTTGTTTGCAAAGAGTAAAAAAATATATATACCAGAGAATATTTTTCAACCAATTACCGCACATGCTTGAATAAAGTTAATTCAAATGGGTCAAGCGACTACATCACGTAACATCACGTCTGGGGTTTCGCTCCCTGTATCGCTACACCCAAATGATACGGGAAATACGGGGTCTTGAAATATACAGTAGGGCATACCTTAAAAGATATAGCAGAATATATCGGCGTGCATTATACTACAGTAAGCAGAGTGATTAAAAAAATCGAGCGGGGAGATGAAAAGTGATATCGCAAGACTTGACCCTTTAATTCCCCTGACGAAATACCACCCCCTTTGGGGTTAAACATGGTACAAAATTTACTAAAAAAAATAAAAAACTGGGCTTATAAAAGAAAAGTGAGGGAATTGAGGAAAGCCACTCATAAAGAAAAATGAAAAATATTTTTTGAACTAACTCAGCATTAAACATGGGGTCAAATCTTTATTCTTAACAAATTGTTTGTTTATCTGTCAAGAATAAAGATTTGACCCTAAGAATTTTCTAAAAATACGGACTGCCCGATGTTCTTGAATTAAAAGAGGTAGAAAAGCCTACGGACTTAGACATGCGCTGAGTAATACATTACAAAAGGAGGTAAAAGATTATGTCAGAACAAGTATCTTATCCGGTCTCTATTAGGGGTGAACTTACCCAGCCGCCGTCTCGGGGGTGGTGGCTTCTTAAGTGGTTACTGGGAATACCACATTACATTATCCTGGTGTTCCTATGGATAGCCTTTGTGGTGGTGTCTATCATCGCCTTCTTTGCTATCCTGTTCACAGCGAAGTACCCAAGGGGTCTGTTTAACTTTAACGCAGGGGTTCTACGCTGGTCGTGGCGGGTGGGCTTCTATAGCTACCATGCCCTGGGTACTGACAAGTATCCGCCGTTTACTCTGGCATCTGTTGATGACTACCCGGCCGACTTACAGATTGAATATCCCGAAAACCTGTCCCGTGGGCTGGTGCTGGTAAAGTGGTGGCTACTAGCTATTCCACACTACATTGTCATATCTTTCTTCCTGGGAGGCTGGCGGGGCTGGGACTCGGGTTCATGGAGTGCAGGGAATGGGGAAGGTGCTGGTTTGGTGTTTCTCCTGGCCATCTTTGCCGTAGTAGTGGTGCTATTTACCGGTAAATACCCCAAGGACATATTTAAGTTTGTGGTGGGTATGAACCGCTGGGCATACCGGGTGGTTGCCTATGCAGCATTGATGACTGACGAGTATCCCCCCTTCCGACTTTGGGATTAGACTATTTTTGAAGCGTGGCTGGCTTCGCCAAGGGCAGAAACGTTATCAGAAATAACCTTTAACTAAAAAAGGAAGAATACCTATGAAAGCGATTGTATGGACAAAATACGGACCTCCGGATGTTCTTCAGCTCAAAGAGGTGGAGAAACCCGTTCCAAAAGACAATGAAGTACTGATAAAAGTTCATGCGGCAACAGTAACAGCAGGGGACTGTGAGATGCGAAGTTTAAAATTCCCAATCTGGCTCTCGCTCCCCATGCGAATATATACGGGCCTTAGAATACCAAAAAGAATAACTATACTAGGGATGGAATTAGCCGGGGAAATTGAATCAGTAGGCAAAGATGTAAAATTATTTAAAGAAGGTGACCAAGTTTTTGCAGCTACCGGTTTTAGTATGGGTACTTATGCTGAGTATAAATGTCTGCCTGAAGAACCTAAAGAGATGGAAGGGCTGCTGGCAATAAAACCGGCTAATATGACCTATGAGGAAGCAGCCGCCGTTCCTACTGGGGGACTTAATGCATTACATTTTCTTAGAAAAGGAAATATCCAGAGCGGACAAAAGATTTTGATTAATGGTGCGGGTGGAAGTATAGGTACTTTTGCGGTACAGCTTGCCAAGTACTTTGGGGCTGAAGTGACTGGCGTGGACAGCACGGGGAAATTGGACATGCTACGCTCCATTGGTGCAGACCAGGTCATTGATTACACTCAAGAGGATTTTACCAAAAGCGGTCGGACCTATGATGTTATTTTTGACATTGTAGGCAAGAGTTCGTTTTCAGGTTGTATAAGATCGCTAAAGAAAGAAGGAATCTATCTTTCAGCTAACCCTGGGCTGTCACAGATGGTTCGAGGGCAATGGACTTCAATGGCAAGCAGCAAGAAAGTAATAGTTGAGACAGCGTCATATAAGACTGAAGATTTAATTTTCCTCAAAGAGCTTATTGAGGCGGGGAAGATAAAAGCGGTCATAGATAGACGCTATCCGTTGGAACAAATTGCCAAGGCTCATAGGTATGTTGACAAAGGGCACAAAAAAGGAAATGTAGTCATAACTTTGGAACATAATAAAAAACCTAACAAAACGCTGCGCCTGCCGATATGAAGCACAGCGGAATAGCGGCAGGTGAGCTTGGTCGTTAGGTGTGCGAATGGCTAAGAAAGCTCCGAATCCCAAGCTCCAAGACAAACTTCTCAAGTCACTTAGGCACTGTCTTAAGGACTTCACGAATGACTTTGATTCCTGGGAAGGTGATGCATTTCTCAAGCAGGAGCACGTCGAGATTCCTCCAAATCTCAGCCCACCACCATATATTGTATTCTTGACTTTTGTCGGTATTCTCGAATTTCGCTATTGGGGGAGATGGGAGAAGACCGCGTGGATGATACCTGTATCGTACAGGGATGTCCCGCTCCTCCTGTCACACCAGAAGTTTGGCTTCCGTATCCATTCCCTTCCTCAATCACCCCCTTCCTCTGAGCTGGTGCGTGAGATGCTGGTTCAACTAAACAGGAGTCTGAGAATCGCAGATGGTTTGTTGCAGTCTGACATTCAAGAGCAACTCGAAAATGGCCACATTACAGTAGTCAACTCGTATGTGAAGCTTTCAAATATGTATAAGTTCTTTCGAGACAGTGCAAAGCGGTCCTACAAGAGAAAGCCGTCTAACCCTAAAGTGTTCAAGAGAGATGAAGCCGGCAATCCCATAGCCAGTGTCTACTCACCCTGGAAATATAAGATCGAGGGCTTCTACTACTCTGTCGCTATGATCGACGCATTCTTCAGCAGGCTTGAGCATCTACTTATCCTTACAATCCCGTTCGTCAGGTTTGATGCGTCCAAGTATTCACTGCCTTCTCTAATAAACTCTAATTGGACAGAGAAGTATAAATTCATATTTGACCTTACTTCGGACAAAGTTGCACTCCGCCATTACGAGCAGCTCAGGAACATAAAGGATCGATATCGGAACATCTTCAGCCATGGCTTCTTTCAGAAAGATGAAGCATCTCTTTTTGTCCACATGCCTGTCGTAGGCGCCATCCCAGCCTACCTTTCCACTCCCGAGGAAAACATCCAGCTTTCCATTGTCCCAATCAGCCAAATCGCATTTCGCCAGATCTGCCAGGCATTTGATAGTTTTGATCGGTTTATCCGGTCATCCAATATTCGATTCGGTATGAGGTTTGTAGAAGCTGGTCTAGATGTTGCGTTTGATTCAAACTCAGTATCGAAGTACCTCGAAGCAACTGAGTCCGACGCCAAGTTTTATAACTTCATTGAATACCAAAGTTGCCTTTGCGACAGTGTCACAAATATGGATTGGTGGATATGAACATTTTTCTCTTGCCAGCACTCTCGCAAAACGGCAAAGCATCAGTGTACCAGGAGCATACCTAGCCAATCGCTGCAGCCGACTGCACTAGCTGGCTTGATTGATATGCGTTCAGCGGCCAAGTTGCGTCTGGTGTTAAACAGGCGTATTCTGCGAACACCGTGCAGCAGCGCCTGAGCTTGGTTGTTGGGCTTACCTTGTGAAAACAAACAGGACCCGAGGAAGCAGTAACCTTGCACGGTTTTGATTGGAGCAGCATCCAATGGAAACAATCAAAACTTTGGGTAGCCGCAGCAGACTTATTTACTATCCGGAGCTGGCGTGGTTTCTTCCCGAAAACAGTGCTCTACACACAAGAGAAGAGGTTAATTCTCTCATTGAGGGACACTGTCACAAGCTGAAGTGCCTCGCCTTGTTTTTTGATCACGTCATTCTTCCTCCTGGTTCCTTGCTCACGGGTTTTCCTATAGTGCGAGGCGTATTGAAAGATATCGACATGCTAGGTCTCATGGAAGCTGGTGTCGTTACTACGACTTTCTGGGCTTGGTGTCGTGATTCAGAGGACTTCATACCTGCCAAACTAGAATACATGACCGATATAACAGGCACACCCTTCGAGATTGATGAAGCCACGAAACGTGCTTTTGAAATTATCCGTCCCCATGCGCGTGATGTCACTCAACAGAATGTATGGACAAAGGGACAGATGTTTCAATTCTTGGATGACAATGCTGATGTAATCAGACTGAATTACGGACAAGAGGCCCTCTCTCGACTGATGGATATTGCCAAGCGTTCAGAGTATTCGGAGCAGGTGCCTTATAGCCTTGAGAAGTTCGCACTCCTGCTTCGGCGTGACGGAACTCTACCACACCGCCTAAAAAAAGAAACCAAAAGGAAATGCTGGAGTTTCTATTTTGACGCAGGTGTCATAGGAAATTACTGTGTCAGATATCCCTTGATTGAGGTTGACCACAAAGCTACGAAACGGCTTACCTACAACAACACACTCGGGATATTCTTCTCCCCAAACTTTATACACACTTTCTTGCAAGCCTGTGGAATCTCTATGGCTCACAGAATATTGTACTTAACTTATAAGGATATCTTGGAATTGAGAGGAACCAATGGATGGAAGGAGTTCACTAACGTATATTTTGACATAGCAGCGTCCTTGTCAGCCACATTGGAAGAGACACTTACATTGAGTGAGAGACAAAAACTATTTAGAGAAGGTGAAACCGAGCGATTGCGCTTACTAACGCGCGATGAACTGCTCACCAGCCGTTTCGGGCGACTAGACAAACCTCTAAATGACATGGCTGAATTTCTTATCGAAGCTGGGAGTTTCGCAGGAGTTCCTTTTCTCCGCTTCCTCACCAGAAAATTCCATCTACAACAGAAGGTAGAGGATTTTGCACTAATGCTCAGAAGTCCTGTTTTTGTAGACGTTAGAGATAAACTCAATGACAAATTACAGAATGTGAACACCGGATAGCCAGAGTTCCCCTCACTCGATACTAGGGTGAAAATGGAGTCTCAATGACTGAACCATTCGCTATAGGTAACCAAACTAGCACTTGCGCATAGTGTATAATGAAAGACAGGTAAGCCCAACAAGGCGCTGTTATGTAAAAGTCAAGCCCTGCAGAAATACCCTAATGGGTAGGGTTGGACATTGGTGATCTGATTCTGAATATCAGTTACACCTCCAATCTCGGTGATGGTTCCGGAACCGGAAATAAGCCGCAACCATGCTGTTATAAGCAGACACCGCCAAGAAGTAGGCGGGCTGCAAGTCATTTATCAGATCGGACTTCCATGTGGCCGCAGTCTGCACCGAGCGATCTCCTTGGGGGAGTCGCAGCGCTTTGTAAATGGTCCACAATAGATTAAGATTCATGACTATACCCGATTCTCCTAAGTTTAATTACTGAACCACACCAACAGAATAGGGACAATTGTTTTTCCAGACATACCGGATACGACTCAAGAGTTTGACCGCTTAAGGTTCCCCACCAGTTGGAGCAATATGACAATGAAAGCAAGCCCTGGGAAGCCCCAAATGGGGTCTGAAAGTTGCTGTATGGGGGAAACACCAACGAGAGGTGGTTGGGTGGTCAGTGGGGGGATATCCTCACCCTGATGGCGTCATGTTACAGTAAGTGCTCCCGCAAAGTCTTTGGAGGCATAGTATCTGAGGTAAGCGTCCACATCATCTGCATCAAGAAGTCCCATAACATCTGCATCAGGTCCCATCAAGCCATAACCGATGCTTCCTCCCTCTGTGTAGCCAACCCCTGCCATGACATCATAGCTTCCTGCCGGTGAGGAAAGGTAGAACTGCATTCGATTCCAAACTTCTACCCCGATACCCAGGGTACTGGTAATCCCCAATGTCCCTACATACCATCGTCTAGGTGCCCAGAAGGGTCCCGAGGTGTACTCACAGAAGTTGCCATTCTGCTTGAGAATGAAACCTACCAGAACACTAGCCCCGGGGGCTATGCCCCAATTTATCCAGTGTATCTCAGCCAGGATAGTTCTCTGGCTGGGCACTGTGAGGTCTAAGGTATCAATAGTTATCATCTATGACCTGTTCTTGCTCCCTACTCGGGTATATTTATGCCTCCTACGCAGCTCCCTTAAGTACTCTCGGGCATTTTCGCCACCGCCCCATCTCTCACCATAAAGGGTAAATAGGGGATTGGACCAGGCGACATCACCAGCCTCTTGTCCCTCCGTGGTGAGCCTGAAATACCTCCGTGGTGGTCCCGGCGGGTAATGCTCCTGGAACTCAGAGGGCTCTTCTTTACCCGTTGCCTCAACCCATTCCAGCCTCTGGAGATTGGAGAAGTAAACTACGAAGGAGTGAAAACGACAGCAGGTTAGCTTATAGGGGATACGAGCCAGGAAGTATTCTGTCCGTTCCTCAATCCTCTCAGGTGAGATGGAACGCTCCCCTTTCCTGGCAGCCTTCTCTTCTTCACGGACAGCCATATCAGTAGCAAACTCTCGATGGAGGGCTTTCTTATAGGCTTTGAAGATATCAGCCTGGGGAGCACCCTCATGAGGGTCTATCCGGGGACTGCCATAAGGGGCATTTCCCAGCAGATACTCCCTGATAAACCAGCCGCACCCAAAGGGACGCAGAAACCCGCCACGCTCGGGCCTAAGCATAGTTACCACGCGGTATTACCTCCCTCCATGCCAGACAACCTCACGAACGAGGTTATCAAAGTATCCTTCTGATGCCTTTCTCACTACCATAGCAGCCACTTTGGTCATGGCAGCGTTATGAGCCTCATCGCCATCCTCCGCCTGGGACAGGTGATGAGCCAGCTCATGAATCACGGTATCTACAGTGTCCTGTCCGCTTTGAAGTTGGTCAGCACTAATGTAGATTGCCCGGGTTTCCCTGGAGTACATGCCTGCTGTTCTCACCCTATCAGATGCCGCGGGGATAATAGCAGCATAAATCCCGGCTACCCTATTGTGAGAGAAGGTTAGATCAGCTATCGACCTTGCCAGGTTCAGGTGAGCCAGCTTTCTCCTGGTTAGCTTTTTATCAGGGATAATCTCCACCTGGCTCAATCTCTCCTGTGATGCTCGGACTAGAACCTCATCTGTGAGGATTTCCCTGGAGAGTCCTATTTCAACCTGCCACTGAATACCAATGGACTTATATCCCAGGTGCTCTACCATGCTATCGTAGCGGGAATCTGTTCGGATGACAGCATTATCGCCATGAACAATAGAGTTATGGAGTTCGTAGAGTTTGTAGGGTTGGTGGGGAACTCAATAAACTCAACAAACCCAAAGAACTCAACGAATATGTCCTCCCACAGGTCAGACTCAGTTTTGGGACCGAATCTATCCGGAGCCATATCAAAACCCCACAGGTTGTAGGAGACAACCCCCAAGCATAGTCTGGTTTCAGTTTTGGTGGTCCCTGCAGGAAGTCAGCTACAGCTATCCCCCTTATCCTCATCAGAAATCCACAGCCCGTCCCTGTCATAGCCCCACTGGTAGGCTTCGGCTTCATCGAGACAGTTCTGAACGAGGTCACGGATTGCAGACCATTCATCCCATTCCTGTCGCCAGGTGGATGTGGGACCAATAATAATAAGCTGCCAGCCAGATGGCTGCCACTTAGTGCGGTATTCCTCTGTGGAAAGAATCCTCGGAGGGGCAAGGGTTGTTACCATTACCTAAGCCCTTTGAGACCCTGGTAGATTTCGGTAAGCGTTCACCCACTCTCATGTCATTGCGAGCATCCGACCCACCGCTGCGCTGGGTGGGTTATATCAGAAAGGAACTCTGAGTTTCTTAGGAGGAGCGTAGCGACAAAGACGCAAGCTAATCTCGGTAAAGGGGGCGAGATTGCTTCGCTACGCTCGAAATGACAGTTGGAATTTGGTTATTATTTGGAAATTGAGATTTGGCCATTAGAATTTCTGCTGCTCGGTGTCCTCTGTGGCTGTGTAGTTACAAAAATAAGAGGATGTGAATGGCTCGGAAGAATCCCTCTGTGTTTTCGGTATCCTCCGTGGCTAACGGCTATACCAAACTTAGAACCTAGTGTAGTGTAATCGTAATAACTATACAGTTTGTCATTCCGTGCTTGACACGGAATCCATCCCCTAGACCTTCTGGATTCCTGCTGGAGTTTACCCCGTACTTGATACGGGGCAGGAATGACATGGGGTACCCTATTGT
>JAUWQP010000004.1 GCA_030611015.1 Chloroflexota bacterium
CACGCTGAAGTAGAGACAATCAATAATCTACTGAGACAGGGTAAGCCTTTGCGAGATATTGAAAGTGAGTTTGATATAAGTCGTAGCTCACTCTCCAGGCATAAGAATCGATGTCTTAATTTAGGCGTTATAAGAGTAGAACCAGAGTCCCCGGCCTCCTCCGCCAATCAGACATTTTTTAAGGGGTGAGTGCCTCAAATGTTGGCTTTTGTTAACCACTTTGAAGCTAAGAACTGGTTATTGCAAAGTAGGGATTTTAGTATTTTTTAGTAATCTCAGGCAAGTAAAAGGGAATCAATGAGACAAGAGACATACCTTCCCTGGGCACGAAAGAATTGCAGGTTTTTGCAGGTTTTCCCTAACTGATAGAGTCGCTCAAAAACATTAAGTTTTGTTAGGTTTTCTGAAGCTAGGGACAGGGCTGTCCATGCCCTTTTTTTAGAGATTACATTTTCGTCATTATTACTTACTGAGACATCTTCAGTCTTTGGCGAAGTTCCTAAATGCGTGCCTGAATATTAGGTTTTAGTAAGTTTTCCCTTTTGATAATGATGTCTCTTGGTTTTGGATGCATCCCCTTGTCTCAGTTTTTATTGATTCCATATATTCTCCAATAAGGGGAAGGGACACTAAAACAGAGAATTGAACACCTGGAGAATAATCTGAAGGGACAGGAGCCGGAGGCCAGGCCGACTATCAACTTGGACGATGTTATCAGGAAACTAGGGCTTGATCCGGACAAGGTGAGTGCTATCGCCAAGGAAAAGAAGCAGAGCCGGGCAGTAGTTATCGCCGCGGAGTTGGGCATACCTTATCCGGACTTTGTAAGAGAGTTGAAGCTGGGAGCACAAGGGAAATAGCACAGCTTTCATTATACAATAACTATATAAAAAAGAACTATGATTGATATGCATTGACGTTAATTTGACGTTAAAATGTTTGGGACGGGTTGGGACATAATGGGACTTCACGAACAAAATGGGGTTTTGGTGATTGACACAAAGGTTCTATTTTATACGTAAAGGGACACTTTGGGACATCTGACCCAGAATCCGAAGACCGGTGCTCTTGTCCGCTGAGCTATAGGCGCATAAGCAAATTGGGGTGAACGGTGGGATTCGAACCCACGATCTCCAGGGCCACAACCTGGCGCCTTAACCACTCGGCTACGCTCACCACAACTACAAATATTATACTTTAAAATTGCCGTCACTTTCAACGAAATAAAGAGACAGGATAGACCTGAGATGGCTTAATCATGGTGGGTAATACTGATGGTCCCCGCAAAATAATAAAGCTCCCCGGCTTCAGCTCAAGGGGTTATCCCTGAAAAACAGAGTTTTTCAGGGGCTCCCCGATTTATCCACGGGCGTTGGGAGCCCTATGAAAAGGAGCGAGGCAACCTTTCTACGAGGTGCTAAGCAAAATGGCCAATAAGCGCTATCACGCCCCACAATATCAGGATGATGCCCACCAGATAATTGAGGATTTTAGGAAAAATCAGTACCACGATACCGAAGATGAGGCTGATTATTCCTCCAATCAGACCCAGATTGCCATAAGTTATGATATCCATAGGTTATCACCTCCTGTAATCAAATTACTCTAATATGCCATGAAAACAAGTATTTGTGCAATAGGCACATTCCCCACTGTCCTGATTCTATCGGGACAAACTTGAATTTGGGCATGCCTCCGAGTAAAATAGCAAACACTATGATTGAATTTGAACACATGAAGAAAATATCGCGGACATCTCCGTCCAAAATAGTGTTCTTGATAATAGATGGCGTAGGAGGTTTACCTCATCCGGAAACCGGTAAAACAGAACTGGAATCAGCCAGGAAGCCCAACCTGAATCGCATAGCCAGGGACTCTCTTTGCGGGCTCATTGACCCGATAAGCCCGGGAATTACGCCGGGGAGTGCACCGGGCCACCTGGCAATCTTTGGCTATGACCCTGTCAAATATAATATCGGACGGGGAGTCGTGGAAGCGCTGGGAATAGATTTAGAACTAAAGCCAGAGGATATCACGGCCAGAGGTAATTTCTGCACCGTGGATAACAAGGGAATCATTATCGACAGGAGGGCAGGACGGGTTTCCACAGATAAAAGTACCGAGTTATGCCGCTCATTGAATAATATCGCCATAAATGGCGCTGAGATTTCTGTGCTGCCAGTGAAAGAACATAGATTTGTGCTCATCCTGCGCGGCGAAGCTTTATCTCCTGAGTTAGCAGATTCTGACCCCCAGCAAGCAGGGCTAGCCCCCAAAAAGATAGAGGCGTTATCGCCACAGGCACAGAGAACAGCGGAAATTGTCAACAACTTCGTATCCCAGGCAAGCATCCGGCTACAGTACGAACCTGCCGCCAACATGGTGCTTCTGCGCGGCTTCTCCCGCCGCCCCGACATCCCCTCCATACCTGAAATCTACAAATTAAAGCCAGCAGTCATCGCCATTTATCCTATGTATCGAGGACTGGCCAAGTTGGTGGGGATGCAAGTATTGCCGGGAGGTGAAAGCATAACAGAGCAACTGAACAGCCTGCGCCGCTACTATGCCGATTACGATTTTTTCTTCGTCCATTTTAAGAGCACCGATGCCAGGGGGGAGGATGGCAACTTCCGGGCTAAAGTTCAGGCCATTGAGGAACTTGATAATGCCCTCCCCAGCTTGCTCAGCTTAGACCCAGAGGTCCTGATTATTACTGGAGACCACTCTACCCCCGCAACTTTAGCCATGCATAGCTGGCATCCAGTCCCTTTCATGCTAAAGTCCAAATGGTGTCGCCCCGATAATGTCACCGAGTTCTCAGAAAAAGCCTGCCTTGCCGGCGGTATGGGACGTTTCCCGGCTACGGAAATCATGCCTCTAGCCATGGCTAATGCTTTAAAACTGGACAAGTTTGGCGCCTAGCAAGAGAAAACCCTAAGCACGAACTTCAAAATCCTAAATAAGTACAAAGCACCAACGACTAAAAACCAAAACAAAACTTTGCCAACGACAAAGAGGGGGAAGCAAGAATCAGAGGATAAGGGTTCTAAGCAGATGTAGGGCAGCATTTTACATGCCGCCTTTTTGGCGGGGAATAAATCCCCGCCCTACATGCTGAATACCGACTCCTAATTTCGGGGGTTAGGATCTAGAGTCTCGTCCCGACTTGTCGGGATTTCCGGGATATACTGGCTCTGTTTAGCTTTCTCGTTCGGGCTGAGCCGCCTCCACCAAACCTGCTTGTTGAAGTGCTTCCATAAGGCGGGCAGCTCTGGGATAGCCAATACGAAGACGGCGCTGTAAGAAAGAAGTGGAGATATGTTTATGCTCTTGTACCAGGCGCTTTGCCTCTTCCAAAAGAGGGTCGAGGGGAGCAGCTATCTGGGCACTTAAGGGGCGCTCAGCCACCTCATCAAAGTCGACAGGGCTCACTTCAATCTGCCGCTGGTTTCCCCAGAAATACACCAATCTTTCGATCTCAGTATCGGAAACAAAGCTTCCTTGAAGACGTTTAGGCTTGCTAGCTTCAGTAGGCATGTAGAGCATATCCCCTCTACCCAGCAATTTCTCAGCACCTACCATGTCAAGTATGGTCCTGGAATCTACGTGAGAAGTGACTGCGAAACTAATGCGGGTAGGAAAGTTAGCTTTAATAAGCCCAGTAATTACATCTACTGAAGGGCGTTGTGTAGCTACGACGAGATGAATGCCTGTAGCCCGAGCCAATTGAGCTAACCGACAAAGCGCATGTTCCACCTCATCGAAAGCTGTCATCATTAAATCAGCCAGCTCATCAATGACGAGCACTAAATATGGCAACTGTTCTCCAGGTGAGCGGTCTTTGTTATAACCCTCAATATTGCGTGCTCCCGCCTGAGCAAACTGACGATATCGACTATCCATCTCTTGACTAAGCCATCTTAAAGCCTTTATCGCCTTACCAGTATCCACAACCACCGGGGCAAGTAGATGAGGCACTCCATTAAAAGTCACTAACTCCACCCTCTTGGGGTCAACCATGATGAACCGAACATCGTCGGGGCTGTTGTGTAAAAGCAAGCAACAAATAACAGAATTAAGACAAACAGTTTTACCACTGCCAGTAGCTCCAGCGATAAGCAAATGTGGCATCCTGGGCAGGTCTGCTGCCATCGCCTCACCACCAGCACCTTTCCCCAAAGCGATAGCCAGCTTGGAGCGGGCTTTAATCTTCTGAAAAGCAGCGCTCTCTATCGCACCGCGCAGGGCAACTGAGCCAAACACAGTGTTAGGAACCTCAATGCCTATTACCGGTTGCCCGGGCACAGGAGCCTCAATCCTGATGCTGGGGGCAGCCAGGGCTAAAGCTAAATCACTGGCCAGAGAAGTGATACGCTCTACCCTTACCCTGGTTCTCGAGACTTCTTCCACCCTCGTTTCATAGCTGCCATTTCTCCCCCTCTCTTTTATTTCTCTATATTTCTTGTCCCATCCAGGCTCAACACCAAACTGTGTCACAGTAGGGCCCATGTTCACCTGTACAACCCTGGCTTCTACACCATAGCTAGCCAGAGCTTCCTCAATCAATCGGGCTCGGTGGTTAATATCTTCCTTGTCTAACTGCACCTCAACCGGTTTATCCAAGATGTCAATCGGTGGAAGCTGCCACCCTCCGGGGGTGAGAACTGGTTCGTATTGAGAGCTCCAGGCAGGAGGAGCAAAAATCGGAGCAGTCCCGCCTTGTGAGGACTCCGTTTCACCAATTGTCTCTGCTTCAGAGGAGGTGATTCCCGTAGGGATGGTTTCAAGAGGGGTAGGCTGAGAAGGAATAGTCTCGGAACGAGGACGAGCAACTCTGACCAGGGCACCCCAGGTATTCTTCAGAGCATTCCAAACCTTCCCGGGGATGACAAAAATAATGCCCAGAAGGACAAGTCCGGTCACCCGAAGTCCTCCCACGACATCGGGGGCACCTATTATGCTTTGCCCAATTCTACCTCCCAATGTAGCTTCACTAACAGGACCATCCCCAGGAGCAAAGAAAGCAAGAACTCCCCATACCGCAAAAGCCAGGGTAATGCCCCCGAGAACCCAATTCCACCGATATCTCACAACAGAGAACTCCCCCCGCCATACCACCCAGATCAGGAAGCCTAAAGCGATGGCTATTATTATCAACCCCCAACCAAACAATATGAATATCCCTTCCCGTAGCACATACAGCAAGACTATCATTACGATACTTAAGATAAGCTTTCGTACCACCGGTGAAGCGACGAAGCTGAAGAATCGCTTCCCCGCGGACTGGCTTTCTTTTGTTCTTCGCCTCGGCTGAGACTTGCTTCTCGCTTTAGACACGGAGTTATGCCCCTACGTTGTCATCTGCCTTTAGGTTTTCCCTACTTTCACAACCACAGGAATGATGACAGGACGACGATGAATTCGTCCATAGAAGAATCTGCTCAGAGAATCTTTCATTCTGGCATCAACGAAGCCTGGTTCACTCAGACGTCTTATATCATGATTTAAAGCAGCCAATATCACATCTTGGCCTTGTTCAATCAGTGTTTGTTCCTCCCCGCCATCAACAAAGCCTCGCGTTATAATGTACGGCCTCCCAGCTAGCTTACCCCTTTCAGCATCAACGGCAATGGTCACCACAACGACGCCGTCTCGCGAAAGTAATTTGCGGTCCCGAAGCACAACATCATCCAGTTCGCCTGTTGTCAAGCCGCTTACATATTTAACTCCGACACGTGTCCTGGCAACTACCTTTCCTGAATCTTGCCCGAGTTCGAGCACATCCCCGTTCTCAAGAACAAAAATATTATCTCTGGGGATACCCATACTTTGAGCTAAATTAGCATGCAAGCTCAAATGGCGGTATTCCCCATGAATAGGCACAAAGAATTTAGGCTTAACCAAACTAAGCAAAAGCTTCAACTCCTCCCGGCTACCATGCCCGTGGACATGCACTTGCGCTAGCCTGTCATAAATTACATTGGCACCTTGACGGAAAAGGCTGTCTGTAGTCTTGTTCACCAACGCCTCGTTGCCAGGAATAGGAGTTGCTGAAATCACCACAGTATCGCCGGGGACTATCTGAACTTGACTACGGGGGTCCCGATTAGCCATACGCACCAGGGCAGAGGTGGGCTCACCTTGACTTCCTGTGCTCAATATGATGACTCGATGGTGAGGCAAGGTTCTCAGTTCATCCAAACGGCAAAGAACATCGGCGGGGGCAGTAAGATAACCCGTTTTCAACGCCATGTTCACTATCTCCCTCATACTTCGGCCGGTGATAAATACACGGCGATCACGTTTAACAGCAACATCAAGCACTTGCTGAATGCGAGATACAAGAGAGGCAAAGGTAGTCACGATTACTCTCCCTTTTGCCTCGCTGATAATCCGGTCCAAAGTATCGCTAACCACCATCTCCGAGGGAGTATATCCAGAAAGCTCAGCATAGGTAGAGTCGGAAAGAAGAAGCAAAACATCCTTCACCCCTAGCACGGCTAATTGGCTGAAGTTAGTAGGCTCGCCAATCACTGGGGTATAATCAATCTTAAAATCACCACTGTGCACTACAATGCCCTGCGGAGTATGAATTATCAACCCTGTAGAGCCAGGGATACTGTGACAAACAGAGAAAAATTCTATGGTGAACTTGCCCAGTGTAATTTTGCTCCCCGGGGTGACTACATTCAATTTTGCTTTAGTTTTCACTCCTCGTTGCTTGAGTTCCACGGAAATCAGCTCTCGGGTGAACCTGGTAGCATAAATGGGAGGGGCGAGCCGAGATAAAATATAAGGCAGCGCCCCAATGTGGTCCTCATGTCCGTGAGTAACCACTATCCCTCTTAAATTTTGCTGCCTCTCTAAAAGATAGCTAATATCTGGAATAAGTAGGTCAACTCCCGGCGTCTCCTCGCCGGGGAACTTAAGCCCGGCATCAATGACAATGATGTCATTGCCATATTCCAATGCCATCATGTTCTTCCCGATCTCACCTAATCCGCCTAGAGGGATGATTCTCAATTTATGTGCCGCCATGGTTCTTCCTCTTAATTTCATTAAGACACAGTCCTAAAACAAGCTTAATTGTTGAGATTCAACTTCATCTTGAAGCAGTTCTTTGCCCCGAGCCAATATCTGCGGAATCTTGAGCATATCCAGTTCAATGGTCCGTCGTAGAGAGCCCTGATGGAGAGCTGCTGCGGGATGATACATGGGGTAACAAATGACACCTTCCACCTTTCGTGGCTTTCCATGAATTTTACTTATGCTCTCATTGGGAAAATACCGCGCTAGAGAGCAACGCCCTAGAGTGATAATCATTTGGGGCTGAACTATCTCTATTTGACGGTCGAGCCATTTGCGGCAAGCCTGTATCTCCGCTGGTAGCGGCTCACGGTTTTGGGGAGGACGGCACTTAACCACATTGGCGATATAAACTTCCTCCCGCCGCAAGCCGATTGAGGCTAACAGTTGTTCCAAAAATTGCCCGGCCGGGCCTACAAAAGGACGCCCCTGTTGGTCTTCGTGCCACCCCGGCGCCTCACCGATAAAAAGTAAGTTCGCATCTTCAGCCCCTTCACCAGGCACCACCTTAGTGCGATGCTTAGCTAGCTCACAACCCTGGCAAGCTATAATTTCCTCGTAAAGTTGAGCTAAAGCTGACATCTAATTCGATGGTAGCATATCTACCTTTGTCGGTCAATTCAGGTCCCTATTAAACCGACACTGCTCACCCGCCTCACTCCTCTTCCTCATCCTGCTCCCAAATAGGCTCGGTGAACTGGTCAATAAATTCAGCCGTAACTCTCTTCGCTATTCTATCCATCTCCTCGTCTACTTGCTCGGCCAGACGACCAAGCTCGGTCAAGTCAACTGTAATGCCCAGCATTTTAGTCAGGATACCAAGCACGGCCAGGGAGGCTCTGGGGTTTGCTATTTGCGTAGCATATGCTGGTACTTCGCCCAGCAAGCAAATGCCATCCATCCCCCTTTCCTTAGCCATCCCCAATATCAATCCATTCAATCCAGCAATGCGAAGGTTACCTCTAAGAACTACATTATGTTTGTTCAACTCGTCAACTAATTTAGAAGTCGTCGCTGCTCCCCAAACTTTCATTTCTTCACTATGGTGGACACGTGTTACCGCAGCAGCACAACTATATACCCTGGCCACTTTAAACCTTTGTGCTACGTCCAAAACACAGTTAACTAGCTCATATCCTTTGAACCCAGGCTGTTCTTCAGCAATAAAAATCACCAGGCCTTTATCCCGATTGTATCGGGGTTGCCAATAATAAAACTTGCTCTCAGGGAAACGCGGGCTTTCAACCACGTTGTCTTTGACTGTAACACCCACGGGTTCAAAGAAGTGAATAGGTTCAATCTGCCCTATTTCTACAGCGTTTAGCTTCTCCACAAGATACCTCGCCGCTGTTAGGGAAACATCGCCAATGCCCGGCCAGGAGGCAAGCATGGAACAACTCCTGGGGCGTGGCTGCTTATAAAGCTTTATCACGTCTTTCATATATATCTCAGCTCTCCTTTGTTGCCACCGAGACACGAGGGCAATATAAAGAAGGAGTTTGCAGAATCCCGCCAACCCACCTTGTTTCCTGCCCTATACCAAGAAGCTCTTTTAGCACTTGATACACATTGCCGGCAATCATAGTATCCTTCACCCTCCCTATTATCTCACCATTCTCTACCTTATATCCCAGCAAAAGGTTGCCACCGAAATCGCCACTCAGAACATTACCCTGCTCAGCACCGATAACTTGCTCGACAATTAACCCTTCTTTCATATCCTCCACCATAGCCCGGAAAGAAACATCTCCGCCGCTCCGACAAAGTCGGAGAGAGCTTATAGCTGGACTGGGAAAACCACCTCCTACTCGCCTGCCGTTACCAGTGCTCTGAGTGCCAGCTAAAGCTGCCGTCTGTAAATCATAAAGGAAATTCGTCACTACTCCATTTGTAACAAGCGGTAGATGCTGACTGGGTACCCCCTCATCATCAAAAGGATAACTCCCTACGCCGTAAGCTACGGTAGCATCATCCCATAAGCTCAGCTTTTTGTCAAAAACTTGCTCCCCTAGTTTATCCTTTAATGGCGAAGCCCCCTCGAGGACTGCTTTGCCGTTAAACGCCAGCACTAGAGGGCTCAGTAAAGCACTGGCTACTCCAAGAGGTGTAAAAATTACTGGCAGCAGCTTGGTGGACACGGCAGCTTTTTCCTTAGCCATTTCCAGTTGCCATATCACCCTACCAGCCAGGTCATCAATCCCGATAAAATCGGGACGACATGAGCTTTCGCTATCACCCACAAAAAGCATATCTGTATCCCGAACGAGAATGCCTTCCAGGCTAAAGCCAAAAAAGCTCTTGTCATACCTTCCTTCACCGCCTTGGGAATTAATTATGGAGATGGAGCCTGTCCTCTTAGTTACTTCAACATCGCAAAGGATACCAGGGGTATGTCCCCTGATCTTAGCTATAAGCTCTTTCCCAATCTCAACCATCCTCTCCATAGCTATCTCTTCTACTTTAGAATCGAAGATGCACACTTCCGAAGAGCCCCGATGGAATCGGGAAGGAAATTGAAAACTGGCCGGACTGCCAAATTGAGAGGTTTCCACGGCCATGTCCACCAAAGCGTCCAAACTGCCCTCTCCACTAGCGGTAGCAAAGCCAATTCTACCTTCCCGGAAAATGCGCAAGGCGAGACTGCTGCTCTCCTTGGTCTGAACTTGTTTTGATTCATTGGCTTCAAACTGTACCGACACTGTCCGGGAAGAAACCGAGAAAACTTCAGCTTGTTCAGCCACCTTCTGAGCAGAGCAGAGAACCTCCGCAGCCAAAGGATGCTCCAATTATCTGCCTCCTATCACACAATGACGAATCCTGATATGTGGGCTGCCGTTAGAAACGGGTAGCGGATATTGCCCCCCTTTGCCACAACCACCACCCTGATTCATCTCCAGGTCATTGCCTATGGCATCTATATTTTGCAGGGTAGTAAAAACATTACCAGTTAGCACCACAGGGCGCAATAACTCTGCTAACTTCCCCCGGCGAATCATGTAAGCTTCCCCAGCAGAGAAGGTGAACATCTCCAGGCTGGTCGTCCCGCCGTACCAATCCTTAACATAGACGCCCTCCTCAATGTCACCGAGCATCTCCTCGAACGAAGCGCTACCTGGCTCAATGAAGGTATTGCTCATTCGCACTATGGGGGGAAAGAGGTAATTAATGGCTCGAGCATTCCCCGTAGCCCTTTCTCCCATCGTAGCCGCTGTTTCCCGGGAATGAAGCCTTCCCTCCAGAATGCCTTCCCGAATAAGATAGGTTTCCCTTGTCGGCGTCCCTTCATCATCGTATTTATAACTTCCCCGCAGGTTGGGAATTGTAGGGTCATCAATGATATTGAGATGCTTGCCGCCGAATCTTTTTCCCAGGACCATGACTTGCTGCAGGCTTTCATTTTGATATATAAAATCCGACTCGGATAAATGCCCGAAAGCCTCATGAGCAAAGACTCCCGCCAGAACAGGGTCCAAAATTACGGTATACTCTCCACCTTTTACCTGGGGGGCAGAAAGAAGGGCGGCGGCACGCCTTGCTATCTCCCTGGCTTGCTCATGTAGTCTCTCCGCGGCAGAAAACTCGCCATTGCTTCCCAGGCTTAGTCCTGCTTGTTGAACCTCATTATCCTCACGAGCTATGGCTGTCAATCGTAAAGTAAGATCAGTTTTAGCTTGCTCTATGTAGCTACCTTCAGAATTGGCGAAGGTACGTCGCTTTCTGCCATCACGATAGTTGATTCTTGAGCTTTGAATCTTCGGACTGCTTAATATGATGTCGTTGTATTCATCTAGAAGCTCTTTCTTCGCTGCCAATGGTATAGCCGTGGAATCCTTCTTCAGTTGTGGGATTACCGTATCCACTACAGGCTCCACAAGAAAAAGCTTCAATGGTTCCCTGCTTGCTAACCTTGCCACCACCAGCGCCAGAGCTACCTTGTCCCGTAGTCCGTCAAGACGATTAAAGCTGACGAATCCCCAACTACCTTGGACCAAAGCACGAATATTGCCACCAGAATTACGAGCCCTGCTTATCTCCTCCAGCCTCTCCCCCCTGTAGACAATGCTGGTAGCCTGGCTCTCCTCAAAATGGATTTCAACATAGTCGGCACCATGGCCTTTCAAGGCATCAGCAATCACGTCGCGCATGCCTCTATTGTAGCTTTTGAGACGGATGAAGGCAAAATGTTGACCGAGCTTTAATTTATGCCAATCTCCTGATATTATTGGGCTACTGTGATGAAATTCAGCGATAAACTGCTTAATACCAGCCGAAAAAACAAAAGCTGGATTTGCATCGGACTTGACCCCGACCCGGAGCTTATGCCCGTAGTAGACGTTCTACAATTCAACAAAGCCATTATCGAGGCTACTTCCGACATAGTCTGTGCCTATAAGCCCAATCTAGCTTTCTATGAAGCTTTAGGGACCGAAGGGCTGGCTATCCTGGAGAAGACCGTTAAATATATACCTGGTGATATTCCCGTAATTGGTGATGCCAAGCGCGGCGATATCGGTAACACTGCCAAGGCTTATGCCAGGGCTCTCTTTTCGGTTCTTGGCTTCGATGCCGCTACCGTCAATCCCTACCTTGGCTTCGATTCCATAGAGCCTTTTATCAACTACCAGGACAAAGGGGTATTTATCCTATGCCGAACATCCAATCAGGGAGCCGCAGATTTCCAGAACCTTTACACCAATGGCCTGCCACTATACGAAGCAGTGGCTCGAAAAGCCAAAGAATGGAATACTTATGGCAATATTGGACTGGTAGTCGGGGCTACCTATCCTGAGGAACTAAAGAAAGTTCGCTCAATTTGCCCCGAAATGCCTTTGCTTATCCCCGGCATTGGCGCTCAGGGCGGGGACCTGGCTTCAGCAGTTGGCTACGGAGTGGATGCCCGGAGAGAAAAGGCGATTATCAATGTATCAAGGCAAATTCTTTACGCTTCAAAGGAAAAGGACTTTGCCCAAGCGGCTAGGAGCGTGGCTGAAAAAATCCGCAACCAAATCAATGACCATAGAAATAAAGCCCGGTGATGTAGTCCGGCTGCGCAAAGCACACCCTTGCGGCAGCCACGAATGGGAAGTGGTGAGGGTGGGCGCCGATATTGGCCTCAAATGCCAGCGAAGGGTACTTTTGGAGAGAGGGGTGTTTGAGAGAAGGGTGAAAGAATCTGTCTCCAAAAGTAACTAACTGACCAGCTTCGCGACAATAAAAAGCACCCTGCGATGGTTTGTGTAGTGAGTTAACAAAACAGGCTAATGTGTAATTTCACCAGGTTGCGGTGTCCAAGACATACTGTGGAGTTAAGGAGTCACAAAACGCTAAATTGTGACTTGCTGATCAAAACAAGCTAATGTTGCCTTGTAGAAAATTCCCACTTAAGGCTAAAGCGATTTGGGTTGTTATCCTCATGGCGTAAGCAGGTGGACAAGCTGCATTTCTAAGGCTATAATCGGTGAGTATATCAATTTTAGGAAGAAATGGTTGCCGAATTATAAAGAAATCCAGCTTCTCATATAGGGACAGCTGGATGAGAAGTGTTTGAAAGAAATTGTAAGATCCCAAGTCATAGCATTACCCTTAGACCGTGTTGGAGGTCTCAGAAATTAATGGGTACGTATCGCTACTGGCAGCATTTTCTCGCGCTGGAAGCCGATTTCGCAGCGACCTCACGGTACGTCGAGTTCTCGCCGCAAAACTTTACGGCTTTCTCGATTGAGTATGCGAAGCTCCTTCTTGCTGTAGGATCCGAGATTGACGTGCTTAGCAAGCTCATCTGCAAGAATGTGGATAGCTCGGCGAAGCGCGAAAATATGGATGATTACAGAGTCTGCCTGGCTATACATACCCAGCTCGCATTAGAGGAAGTTCTTATACGCAGGTACAATCTCGTTTTCAGACCATGGTCTGATTGGGCTTTGGGGAAGAACCCGAGTTGGTGGCAGAGCTATAACAACGTAAAGCATCATCGCGACTCGCATTTTCCAGAGGCTAACCTTGAGAATTGCGCGAATGCGATATCTGGTCTCTTTGTAATCGTCATTTACTGTCATAAAGCCGAGAAGAGCGCGGATAGTTTGGAGCCTTACCCTATTCTCCTTGGTAGGGAGAGGGAGCCAGGCCGTCTGTTGCTAGAGTCGGGGTACTCCATCCCCGAGTTCACATAAAGTAGGCCTAACACCGATCATTGATACAATCAAAGTTTTTATTGCCCAAGCTGCACTTCTTGCTGAAAAGTTGGCTTTATCAGCTCTGTGTGCTAGTTTATATGCTGTCTTATGGCTCGCTGTATCTTCCATATTGATTTGGATGCCTTCTTCGTTTCTGTGGAGCAGGCGCTTAACCCAAAGCTAAAGGGAAAGCCGGTGATCGTCGGCGGAGACCCTGAGCGCCGCAGCGTAGTTACCTTCGGCTTCCTACTCACTTGGCTCTCCCAGCTCGGGATAAAGGAGTTCAAACCGAATCTCAAATCGCTTTCTTTCAGTACCCTGTGGGATAAATTTTTCACGGAGTTCATCTGGCACAGGAATATATACTTGATTCTTCAGAACAATTGTACAAGTAGAAAAAGCTCGTCCCCCGGCTGTATCTGATAACAATTCTGCGCTTTGGAGTTCGTAGTATAGACCAAACTGGCCCGAGTGATGTTGGAAAATATATAGTGCTTTCTGGCCTCCCCATACGATTTGTGTACGGTGTGGTTGTAGAAAGAATTCACCGCGATCCCTTCGTGCCCGGTCTGTTATTGCGACAAAACATCGGTATCCTTTGAGGGCAGTTTCTCCTTCATCTATGACTAGAAGCTTTGCAGCTGACTTTTTCTCAAGACGTGTGATTGCTGGCAGGGCATCTGTCTCATCAATGGGTTCACCAGGTGCCTTCACCTGTTCTAGCAGCTGTTCACTTTCCAATACATCAGGTATGACGCTAGAAACTTTTTCAGCAGATGATCGGTCAAATGATTGTATTGTTGCTCGTGCAATATTGGCTGACTCCCCTGCAGCCGCCGTTAGAGATAGGTCTCCTTGGAGGTACTTTTCCCATATTTCACTCAAACTACCCAGATCTGATTTTTCATACTCAAAGATGTCACGTGGCTGACGGAGTGCGCGTAAAAAAGCTTCGGCCCCTTGTCTTGTGCTGCTTGGAACTAAAGTGGAAATCTTTGGAAATATTACGTTTCTTATAAAATCTTTGGCCATCCCGGTTAAAAGTGTAGAATCTTCTTGATATAACCTAAGCATCATGGCAACACTAGAACCATCACTATCCAGTGTTATACGAATTGGCTTATCGGAGGTATCAATATGAACTGGAAGGCGATGAGAGATCTTTCCAAAGTCTACGCGTGCATCCACGAAGTAGTCTGTCTGAAGAATACCCATTAGACGCAGCTTGAACGCTGATTCTTCCAATGTTAGGTCTTTTTCCGCTTTCCTACTTAGCACCGTTGGTGTATCGACAATCCGTGTTACATTGCAGTATGACGAAAGATACGAAAGCTCGCAGCGTCTTCTTGGCTGACTGCTTGAAATAACAATCAAAGGTTCCTCGTCTGTGGCATACTGATCTACCATTGCTGGGTCAGATCCTTCAAAGTAATTGAGTGGTTTTGTTCTACTGCGTTCTTTTACCTCCTCAAGTGCAATTGACCGGTTATCTGGCTCTAATCTGATGCGTAGTTTAGAGCACAATTCATATCTGCCGTGTCTAGAGGCCCAGTCCATGAAGCAGGTGTTGACATTCGACAAAGGCGTAGCTGCAATCTTCTCAGATACAAACTTATCGCTTTCAGTCACAATAGTCTGAAGTATTTGCAGACTAGACGTGGTTATAGCTTCTCTTCCAGCTGTAGGCTCAAGAATAGCCAAGTTTGCCACTCCACCAAAGTTGTACGAAGAACCGACAGCTGTCTTGGCTAGCGCAAATCTGCTTCGGAAGGTGCGCAACTGGTGCATTCCTTGCCAAAGCAGTATTATGCCATCTAATGGGCTACCGCCATAATGGATGTTTCTCAAACATAACCAAACTTCACCAGTATTAGCAATAGCGATTTCGACATTAGCTTTCAACTGGGAACTGAGCTCTACGGAGTCGGTGTAATCGGACCAGCCAGCTGAAGGCTTAATGACACTGTTTTCAAAGCTATCTTGGCTGACACGATTTCCGTTTGCTGTGACAACGATATCAAGGTATCGAACAAACTCAGTAATGTAGCTAGTGGCTTCATTAGTGTTGACAGGGGTATTGGCAGGAATATCTGCAATCACGGTTGTTCCTGGTTGCCCAGTGCTTGGCTCAGCTATCATGTCTATGCAGTCTTCGGTAGCTGAAAGAGTATCGCGTTCAGCACGGCATCTCGTACGTTGCCCATCTAGTGCTGATTCACTAATCACCGTCAAAGCACTCGCAATCCCGAAGTTTGCCATCGCTCCAATGCCAAATGTCCCTACAACACCTGCGGCACGAGCTTCAGGATTATTCTTCCCGCTTGATCCTGCCTTCCAGTAGTAATTTTCTAAATCAAGTCTAGTCATTCCAATACCGTTATCAACGATTTTCACTTGTGTTGGTGTTAGTAAGATTTTAATTTCCGGTTCAAAAAGCTGGCCCAGATGCCGACGCATTAGAATGGCGTCGTACGCATTTTGACAGTTTTCACGAAGAAGAGCGAGCGGTGACTGATAGATCTGCCTAGCGAGCACCTCAATAATTTGATTCATTTCCACATGGAATGGGATTCGCTCAGTAGTGCTCATTATGACATCTCCTTCTCAGCAGAGAGCCTTTCTCTTAAGTCCGTAAGCAAGAGAGTTGAATAGTGCCCTGAATTCTCTGCTGCTAATATGGCTTGTTCAGCCTCAGGCCAGTGTTTTAGAGCTATGCTTGCAAGCACTAGCTTTGTGAGTTCGTCTGGATTTTGTGGAGATGATAGATGTTCTTCTAGCCGACGCCACTTTTTGGCTTCAAATAATGCTCGCGTCAGTAGCTGCCTGCCGTAGTGGCCCAGTTTGTCTCCAGTAGCATCAATGATAGCAATAGCATCTTCATGTTCCTCTTTTGAGACCAAATTTTCAATATTCTCAATCAATGCTATGATTGATCCACCTCCACGCCCCGTATTCACAATCGCATTAACTGGCACTCGCGTCCATTGGATGTCTCCGTAGCTTTTACCACCTAGCTCTATCATCCTTCCCTGTGAAAACACTCCCGGCACAACCATTTCACGGAGGTGGATGTGCGCGTGGGCGTAATCATCGGATATTTCGATAACGTTGTACTGCTGATTCAAACCATGCGGCAATTGGCCAAGAGCCGCACTCAGCGAACCAGCCCCTACAATGGCCATAATGTGCATATCAGGAGTAGCATGAAGGTAGAACGGCAAGACCCCTGATCTGTGTCTATGTCCGTGTAGTCCAAGTCGATAGCCCTTGTCAATCATCAATTGGATTGTATCCGGGTCTAAGTAATCTGATCTTCTTGGTATTCCCCTGGTATCATGGTGCCATACAGCAACCTTGAGTTCATAATTGCCAACAGTTGCTAAATGGCTCTGCGCAATTGATTGAGCAGGAATTTCGCCATATAAGTTATAGCAATCTGCGCCTATACATGAATTGAAAGCAGCTATAAGGATCTTTCCATCATCAAGTTCAAAAAGATTCCAAGATCGTTTGGGGTCTACTTTAAAGGCTAAGTTAGCCCCTTGGTAGAACTGGGAGCAAAAATCATAAAAGTAACTAAATCGTTCTTCGTAAGTTTCGTAATTTTCGATCTTAAGAAGTTGCTGATCTCTCCAAGACCAGCGATACGGACTAGCTTGTGTTGTGAGTAAATCTTGGATGCTTTCATCGGTTCGGGTTACGACTCTCATTGAGTCTCGTGCCTTGTTCCAGTCTACATCATGGTTGCCAGGGACAATGATCACCTTGGAGCGGTCGCCTCCGACAAATGTATCAGCAAGTCTCGTTAATAAGTCGAATGCATCAGCATATTGCTTGTCTAAAGCCTCTGGATATTCGGTTGAGTTTATAGGCAACCCATGAGCAAGGTCTCCACAAACTACAATAGCATCAACGGGCTGAATTGGAGGCGTTTCTTCAACAAAGCGTCCGCAACTCGCAGTTAGACTTGACAATAACTCATCGTTTGAGAGCAAGCTAGCTTCAGAGCGATGTAGGTCCGAAATTTGCATTATGACGTACATATACTACTACTCCGTTATTATTAGTATAACGTTGGTTCACTTGCTCTTGCGACTCTTTACCACCTTTGAAAAATCTTCAGTGACTAACTCGATGGCTTCCTTCTTATGGTATCTGGTCACCTACTCCCAAGAGAGACCCATCGCTGAGGAGATGGCAGTCAAGTTTTGGCCTTTTTTGACTAAGTCGCGCACACTAATATTCCATGTTAACAACTTGAGTGTAATTATACTATACAGTAGCGAAACCAAACAATTGTCAGAATTGTTGGGGCACTTTTCGATGAAAAGTTGGCTTTAACAGCTCTGTGTGCTAGTTTATATACTGTTTCATGGCTCGCTGTATCTTCCATATTGATTTGGATGCCTTCTTCGTTTCTGCGGAGCAGATGCTCAACCCAAAGCTAAAGGGAAAGCCGGTAATCGTCGGCGGAGACCCTGAGCGCCGCGGTGTAGTTGCCTCTGCTTCCTATGAAGCACGACCTTTCGGCATCCATGCCGGCCTGCCGCTATCCAAGAAAAAGGTCAATAGTTTCTTTAGCGGTATCCAAGGCATACTATAGAGCTAGGGCGCCACAAAACGCTATTTCGTGCAGCCCGATTCCGCAAGTCAAAATTTGCTTTCATTAGTCAACATAAGTTATATTATATATTTTATATTGACATGTTATTTTAGGTGACTCAGAGATGGACAAGAAGGAGAATATTGAAAGCATAATTGGGTTGATTAATAACCTGATGCTTTCGACTAAAGCACATGAGCCTCATCCCTGGTTGCACCTTAAGCTGACCAGGGAGCAGTTGCGCGTCATGTTTCTGCTCTCTTTCAAAGGCCGGAGCTCGCCTGGTGAGGTGGCCGCATCTTTCGGCGTACCCAAGGCCAATGTTACCAGCATCATTGATCGGCTGGTAGACAAGGGGCTAATCAGTCGCCAAGAGAACCCAGATGACCGCCGTAGCTACATCCTTTCTCTTACTGTAGAAGGCAAAAACCAGGTGGAGCGACTACGGGAGATAGGCGCCGCCAAGATCAAAGGAGTGCTGGAAAGAATGCCGGACAGTGCCCTGATTTCTCTCCAGATGGGCCTAGAGGCACTTATAAAGGCTCTCGAAGAAGAAGGAGGAGTTAATGGATGTAATTGAAGCCAGTAATCTAGTCAAGAGGTTCGGTGAGCTGGAAGCGGTCAAGGGAGTATCCTTCAGTGTCAAGGAAGGAGAGATATTCGGTTTTCTGGGCCCTAACGGTGCCGGCAAGACGACCACCATAAATATACTCTGCACCCTTTTAAAACCTACAGACGGGCAGGCGAAGGTTAACGGTTATGATGTCATTAAAGAGCGCAGCCAGGTGCGTCAGTCAATCGGGTTGGTCTTCCAGGAACCGGCTTTGGATGATTACCTAACGGCAGAACAGAACCTCCGTTTCCACGGCTATGCTTATGGCATCCCCAAAAATGTTCTAGAGCCGCGCTTGAAAGAGCTTTTAGAGATGATGGAGTTGTGGGATAGGCGCAAAGGCAAGATTAACACCTACTCCGGTGGTATGAAGCGCCGTCTGGAAATTGCCCGGGGCCTTTTGCATCACCCAAGAGTGCTTTTTTTGGACGAGCCCACTCTAGGCCTGGACCCGCAGACGCGCCGCCGCATCTGGGACTATATACATGACTTACGGAAAAGAGAGAATCTGGCCATATTTATGACCGCCCACTACATGGACGAGGCAGAGAACTGTGACCGCATCGCCATTATAGACTATGGCCGGACTGTGGCTCTGGACACGCTGGAAAAACTGAAAGATGGTGTCGGTGGCGATGTCATCTCTATTAAGACGGAGGACAACGAGGAGGCGATGCGACTGCTGGAGGGGCAGTATAAGCTCAAGCCTGGCATCGAAAACGGCATCATCAGTTTCACCGTGCCCCACGGCGAGGAATTCTTGCCCAAGTTTGTCTCCGGCTTCCCGCTGCGACTACTCTCCATCGGCTTGAGGCGTCCTACTCTGGAAGACGTATTCTTAAAGCTCACAGGACGCAATATCAGGGAACAGGAGGTTGACTCAATGCAGCAGATGAAAAATATGGCTAGAATGAGGAGGCACTAAAGACAATGGCTATCGTTTTTCGTACTATCTGGGTGATAGCCTACCGCGAGCTCCTGCGTTTTATCCAGGACAGGCCACGGATGTTCTCCTCCTTTTCTATGCCGATTATATTCCTGATAATTTTTGGTGCCGGCTTCGGTAGGCTTATCGGCCAAATGATGCCCGGCGTAGACTATATACAGTTTATGTATCCCGGTATTCTAGCCATGACAGTATTGATGACCTCTGTCATGTCCGGCGTCTCCATCGTCTGGGATAGAGAATTCGGTTTCCTAAAAGAGGTGCTGGTTTCTCCCTTGAGCCGTAGCGGAGTGCTAGTCGGCAAGGCTGTCGGCGCTGCCACCATCGCCATCATCCAGGGGGCCATAATGGTTGGGCTGGCACCCATTGTTAATGTTCCCATCAACTTGGGCACGGTGCTGGCTCTTTTGCCGCTCCTCTTAATACTCTCCCTCGCTCTTTCCGGGTTGGGGCTGCTAATCGGTGCCCGCATGCGCTCGCAGCAGGGATTTCAGATAGTGATGCAGTTGGTGATTTTCCCCATGATGTTTCTCTCTGGCATCTTCTTCCCCGTCTCCGGCGTAGCCACCTGGCTGGAGGTACTCTCCAAATTAAACCCGGTGACCTATGGAATAGATGCTATCCGCCAGGTCTTCTTGGGCACCGAGGTGGCCGGCGTTACCGTCTTTGGCCACACCATGGGCATCGTGGATTCGGCTATTGTGGTGGCGATGGCAGGGGTAGTATTCCTGACTACCGCTATCTGGGCCTTCAACAAGCAGGAGTGAGTCGGAGCACCCGGAGCAATTCAGACTACCAAAACTTGGTTCTGAAGGCCGTCATTCTATTTGCTGAGCTATAGGCCACCACAAATTTTCACTAACAGGCGAATTAAGTGAGTCACACAAAATGAGTGATTGTGCAATTCGGCAAATTGCACAAAGGCCAGAATTGTTGGGGCACTTTTCGATAAAAAGTTGGCTTTATCAGCTCTGTGTGCTAGTTTATGTACTGTTTCATGGCTCGCTGTATTTTCCATATTGATTTGGATGCCTTCTTCGTTTCTGTGGAGCAGGTGCTTAACCCGAAGCTAAGGGGAAAACCGGTAATCGTCGGCGGAGACCCTGAGCGCCGCGGTGTAGTTGCCTCTGCTTCCTATGAAGCGCGCCCTTTCGGCATCCATGCCGGTATGCCGTCATCCAAGGCACGCCGCCTTTGTCCCCAGGCAATTTTCATACGGGCTCACTTCTCTCTATATAAAGATGCGTCGGCTAAGTTTATGAAGATTCTCGGCGATTTTTCTCCCCATATCGAACCTTTAGGGCTCGACGAAGCCTACCTTGATGTTACTGGATGTGAAGAACCTTATGGTTCTACTCGCCAACTGGCACTGGCTATAAAGGAAAGAATATATAAGGAGCTCAAGATCACAGCTTCAGTGGGCATCGCTACCTGCAAGGTGGTGGCTAAGATCGCCTCCGACCTATGTAAGCCCGATGGACTGCTAGAGATAGCCCCGGGGGAGGAACAGGCTTTCCTCAATCCACTCCCCGTAGCTAAATTACCCGGGGTGGGAAAGAAAACGGAGCAGGCATTAAAAGAGATGGGTATAACTACAATAGGAGAATTAGCCAGCCTTCCTCTGGACACGATAAAAAGACAGTTCGGAGCAACTGGAGCAGTGATTTATAGCTATGCCCGGGGGATAGATGACCGGCAGATAGAGGCGCCAGGCGAAGCTAAATCCATTAGTCAGCAGCTCACTTTTGCCCGCGATACTCTGGACCACAATTTTCTTGAGGCTAGCCTTCACAATTTATGCCAGGAGGTCTGCCAGGACCTGCGGAGTCAAAATAAAAGAGCAAAATGTGTAGCCATAAGGCTGAGGTATGCTGACTTTAAGACAATCACCCGCCAGGTCATCTTAAAAGAAGCCAGCGACGTTACCCAGGTTATTTTTGCCGCAGCTCAGCAGTTGCTGGCTAAAGCTCTGGCACAACAAGGAAAACCAGTGCGACTCATAGGTATTCGAATATCAAGCCTGGTTGGCGAGGAAAAACAACTACCTATGTTTGATTCCGGGACGGAAAAGCCGGAGCACCTGGATAAAGCTATAGATAAAATTCGTAGGAAATACGGCCCAACGGCGATAAAAACAGGCAACGGCATTTTTCCTGAAGGCAGCTAAGTATCACCCTGAGCGGAGGCAAGATTCTACGCCTGTGACTCAGAATAACACCCCCCGTCATTGCGAGGCTGACGCAGTCAGCCGAAGCAATCTCGGTGTGAGATTGCCACGCATCTTTCAGGTGCTCGCAATGACAAAAGAGAGATGGCTCAGAATGACAAGAGGAGAAAGCTCGCAATGACAGAAAGCGAAAGGCTTAGAATGGCGGAGAGGGCTTGTTTTGGGCTCACAATACGAAGTATAATTGACTACCTTTACCTATAATAGAAAGGAGAAAGATGCCGGATTATGCCTTTTTCCACAAACAATTTATGCCACTAGCTGAAGCTAAAATCGGAATCTTGACCCATGCCCTCCCCTACGGCACCGCTTGCTTCGAGGGCATCCGCGGTAATTGGGACAGTGCGCAGGAAAGGTTCTGCATTTTTAGAATCAAGGACCACTATAAACGCATGTTTGATAGCTGCCGCCTCCTGAAAATGAATCTCCCCTACTCTATTGATGAGTTTTGCCAATTGACCGGGGAGCTTTTAGTAAGAAGTGGCTACCAGGAGGACGTATATATCCGTCCTTTAGCCTATAAAAGCTCCGAAGCTATAGGGGTTCGTCTCCACAATCTAGAAGAAGATGTTTTTATTATCGTGACCACGTTGCCTTCTTATCTTGATATAGAGAATGGTGTTCGTTGCTGCACCTCATCGTGGCGTCGCGTGGATGACACCATGATTCCACCTCGAGGCAAGATTTGTGGCATTTATGTAAATAGCGCTCTGGCTAAAACCGAGGCCCAAGAAAGTGGCTTTGATGAAGCAATATTGCTAACCCAAGACGGACATGTCTGCGAAGGCAGTGGTGAAAATATCTTTCTTGTTTCAGGGGGGAAACTGCTAACTCCTCCGTCATCCGATAACATTCTTCTGGGCATCACCAGGGACACAGTCATGAAGTTGGCGAAAAATGAATTGGGCATAGATACCATTGAGAGACAAGTTGATAGAAGCGAACTCTATGTGGCCGACGAATGCTTCTTCACCGGCACAGCAGCCAACATAGCGCCCATCTTAGAAATTGACCATCGCCCTATAGGCACGGGCGGCATTGGCAAAGTAACCGCCAAATTGCAAAAGCTCTTTGCCAAGGTGATGTTAGGAAGAAACCCTAAGTATTCTGATTGGTACCACATAGTTTCCCCCAAAGCCCCGATATAATCGGGGCATAACCGACTTTCCTAACCAGGAGTTATCCCGGGCTCTACCTGTAAAGCCTTGAGGAGATAGAGCAGGCGGCAACTCTGCTCCAAGGTAGCAGTATAGTAATAGGCTTCCTCTAATAACTGGCTGATAGCAAAGCTTCCATGACCCCGCACCAAAACCACCTTATACTCATTTAGTAGTCTGGCTATCTCCCCGGCAAGGTTTTCAAGTTTTACTACCTCCTCTGTGCTTAAGACAGGCACCTTAGACAACAAAGCCCGCCCTTCTACGTCACAGGGCATAATCTCCTTTTCCGTGAAAGACAAGGCAACAGCGTAAGGCGGGTGCGCATGAATTACTGCTAATGCTGAAGTGTTTTTATAGATACAGCGATGAATTTCCAGTTCCTTGGAAGCCAGGGGGGTAGCCCGATTGTTTTTATTTATCCCCGTCTCTACCAAATCCCTTGCCTGAATAGAGCCCAAGGTGCTGCCTCGATGGGTAATAACCAGATGCTCTCCAAGCTTGATGCTAAGGTTACCTCCTTGGGACAAAACCAGCCCCTGAGTAAAGAGAGCCTGCCCTACCGCTTGGAATTGGGACAACATCGCACTAAACTAAAAAACAAAAGTCAAAAAAGCTGGACTATTTTTAAACTTTCCCTTTGTCATGTTGCATTTCTCAAGCTATGGAACACGCCGAATCACAGCCACCACCCGTCCCTGAATCTCGACATTATCAGGAGTAGTATAAATGGGGGTCATCCGCTTATTTGCTGGCTCCAGGCGGATGCGATTTGGCTCAGCGAAAAACCTCTTAAGTGTGACCTCCTGCTCTTCTTTAAGCCAGACCGCCACCATATCGCCATTCTCAGCACTGTTTACATAGTCCATTAGAACTATGTCCCCATCTCCTATTAAAGCATCTAACATGGAGTCGCCCTTTACTCGCAGTGCATAAACATCTTGCTTGCCACGAAGTAATTCCTCGCTCACTTCTAATCCCTCAGTGGCAAGAACATTTCCTGTATCAGAAGCAGGCACCGGAATAGGCTCACCGGCGGCTATTGCCCCCACTATGGGAATATTAACAAGTTTCCCTCCTTTCTGCTGTGGAGTCAAGAACTTAATTCCCCGAGATATGTCACTGTGGCGGCTAATATATCCCGCTTGTTCCAATTTGTTCAGGTTATAAGCTACCACCGAGGTAGAACTTATCCCACATCCAGCAGCAATATCTCTGATACTCGGAGGATAACCTTTATCCTGCAAAAATTCAGTGACAAAGTTGATAATGCGTTCCTGCTTTGCTGAAAGCGACTTAATAGCCATCGGTTATCAGCCAGTTGCTCCCTGTCCCTTATCTAGATTGTGCATTAAGAGGGATTTAATCCTGGCGCCTTTATTCCTATGAATAATCCCTTTACTCACCGCTTTATCTACGCTGCTTATAGCCATCATTGTTTTCTGATATGCCGATTCTTCCCCGGCATCAACTGCGTTTTTCGCTTTAACCACATAGGTCTTGGCACTACGGCGCACTAAGCGGTTCCGCAACCGTTTTCTCTCCGCTGCTCTAGCAGCTTCGTTATTCCGCTTACTACTTGACACTTATACCTCCTTTCTCGTTACACTTGCTACGTTCCACACTGAATAAATTCTAGACATTATTTTACTTAGCTGAGCAGCACTTTTCACCTCCAATGCAAAATACAATGAGGCGCTATCACCGTGGTGATTGGTCGTGCTTACTTCGGTGAGGTTTACTCCCTCCTCGGCTATAATAGCACTAATATCCCTGACAAGACCAACTCTATCCCAGGCATCAACCTGAATCGTCACGGGATAGACCTGTGCCACTTCACCCCATTCCACCTTGATTAATCTTTCCCTCTCCTCTTCATTGATAATATTAAGGCAATCCCTCCGGTGCACAGTGATACCCCGTCCTTGAGTAATATAACCAATAATCTTATCCCCGGGCAAGGGATGACAGCAATTCGCCAAACGAGTAAGTAAGTCTCCGACCCCCAACACATTGATGCTTACAGGGCTAACCTTCCGCGGAGGCAGAATTGCAACTCCCTCGCCAGGGGGCTCCAGGTCTCCACTCAATTTAATCGCTATTTGAGAAGCATTTATGCTGCCGCTGCCCAGCGCAGCAAAAAGGTCATCCGCATCGCCATAGTTAAGCAGACGCGCTAATTTGTCAACACCGGGCAAACCGACGACCAACCTCTTAAGCTCTCTATCCCAAATTTGCTTGCCAGTTTCAATGCATTGGCTGCGTTCTTGCTTTTTAAACCATTGCCGAACCTTGCTTCTCGCATGAGATGTCTTAATATAACCAAGCACAGGATTAAGCCAGTCCAGACTGGGGCCTTTATCGCCTTTGCTGGCCATAATCTCCACCACATCACCATTCTTAAGAGTATAATTCAAAGGTCCAAGCCTGCCATTCACTTTCGCTCCAATACATCTATAGCCCAAGTCCGTATGAACTCGAAAGGCGAAATCTAGAGGAGTGGCACCCCTGGGCAACTCCTTTATCTCCCCTTTAGGAGTATAGACAAACACCCGCTCTACAAGAACATCGGTTTTAATAGATTCCAGAAATTCTTCACTATCAAGCTCCTCCCTCCAATCACCAAGCTGCCGCAGCCAAGCTATTTCATCATTAAACTGCTCACCTACTTTCCCTTCTTTATAGAGCCAGTGAGCAGCCACCCCATATTCGTTGACCCTATGCATATCATGAGTCCGAATTTGTATTTCTAGCGGTTTTGTATCTTGACACATTACCGTAGTATGCAAAGCTTGATAGCCATTATCCTTGGGATTAGCAATAAAGTCGTCGAACTCTTCAGGAATAGGACGCCAAAAATTATGAATTACACCTAATGCCTTATAACAATCTGAAACCGAGTCCACCAACACACGTAAGGCGAAAAGGTCATGGATATCTCCAAAATTCTTACCCTGCGCATCATACTTGCCCATCTTCTGATATATGCTGTAAATATGTTTTGGCCGGCCATAAACCTTAGCTTTTATATCGACCTTATCTAATTCTTGGCATAGTATCTGACTAACCTCAGTTACGAAGCCTTCCCTCTCGGCTCGCTTCCCAGCTACCAAACGAGCAATCCGATGGTACACCCGTGGCTTCAGATAGCGAAAAGCTAAATCCTCTAATTGCCATTTCGCATCCCTCATACCTAAACGGTGAGCTAAGGGAGCATATATCTCCATGGTCTCTTGAGCGATAGCACGCCGTTTTTCTGCGGGTAAAGCACCCAGTGTACGCATGTTATGTAACCTGTCTGCCAATTTGATAAGAACCACCCGTAGGTCTTCAGCCGTAGCCAGGAGCATTTTGCGTAGGTTTTCCGCTTGAACTTTCGACTTTGTCTCCCTCGTTCGAGCTCGACTTGTAAGCCTGTTCAGCTTGGTAACTCCATCAACAAGTTTAACTACCTGTAAACCAAAGTTGGCCTCGATCTCGTCTAATGACACACCACAATCCTCGGGGACATCGTGCAACAAGGCAGCAGCTAAGGTTTCAGAATCAAGGTGAAACTCAGCCAAAATCATAGCTGTATTTAAAGGATGCTCTAAATAGGGCTCTCCTGTTTTACGCACTTGCCCTTGGTGCGCTCTCGAAGCGAATTCGTAAGCTGCTGTAACCAGAGCTACCTTATCATCAGGCAGGTAAGCGCTAGCCTGTTCTATAAGCGCATTAACTTCCATCTAATTCATAATACTGCAATAGCAAAGGTAACACAAATTATAGTCAAGAGCATGTTTCCCAATGTCATTCTGAGGGGTCTCGATAAATCGGGACGACGAAGAATTTCAAAAATTCTTCGCGGAGTTTACCCTGAGCGGAATTAGATTCCTCCCCCGTATGAAATACGGGGGAGGAATGACAGAAGCGAAAGGCTCAGAATGACAAGAGCAGGCTTAATAGTTACAATATGGTAAACTAAAAGATAGGCAAGGAGGATTTCTTTGTACAAAGCACCCCGGGGAACATCCGACATTCTACCGGAAGAATATGTTTACTGGAAATACATAGAGGAAAAGGCTGCTTTCTTGTGCCAGCTCTACGGCTACCAACCACTGAGCACACCCATATTCGAAGATGCCCAGCTTTTCACTCAAACTGTTGCTGGGGGAACAGACATCGTGGACAAGGAAATGTATATCTTCGAAGACAAAAACGGACAAGAACTGGCTTTAAGGGCAGAAGGAACAGCACCAGTTTGCCGGGCTTATCTAGAGCATGGGTTATTCAACTTAGCACAACCCGTGAAGCTTTATTACATTGGACCGGCCTTCAGGTATGAGCGCCCCCAGTCTGGGCGGTACCGCCAGCACCACCAAGTTGGCTTTGAGGCTTTGGGTGAGGCCGATCCAGCTCTTGATGCCGAAGTCATAGAAATGGCCTGGCAATTCTTCCTCTCTCTGGGGCTATCCGGGGTTTCTATTCAGCTCAATAGCATCGGCTGTAAGCTTTGCCGACCCGGGTATTTAGAAGTGCTGAAGCAACATTACTCAAGTTATACAGACCGTCTGTGCCCTGACTGCAAAGCTAGGTTGACCAGAAATCCGCTACGCCTGCTTGATTGCAAGAAAGCTTCCTGCCAGAATATAGCTAAAACCGCACCGAAAATTCCGGATTATCTCTGCCATGAATGTCAACTCCACTTCCAAAGCGTTCAAAAATATTTAGGGACATTGAGCACCCCTTTTCAGTTGAATCATAGATTAGTCCGTGGCCTGGATTATTACACCAGGACAGTGTTCGAGGTGGAACCTCAAGAGAAAGAGGGGCAAAGCACGCTCGGCGGAGGCGGTCGCTATGATGACCTCATCGAGGCATTAGGAGGAAAACCAACCCCGGGAGTTGGCTTTGCAGCCGGGTTGGAAAGAATAATATTAAATTTGAAGGGACAGCATTTAGATATTCCGCCATTGCCCAGGCCCGATGTTTTTATCGCCTACTTGGGGCACGAAGCCAAGATTCAAGCGATGAAGATTGCCGCGGAGTTACGCAAAGCTGAAATTGCTACTATCATGGCTACAGGTGATAAAAGCTTAAAAGGGCAGATGAGACAAGCGAACTCTTTAGGCAGTACCAATGTTCTCATCCTCGGCGAACAAGAGAGCAGAAATAGAAATGTAATATTGCGAGATATGAGGAATGGAGAACAGCAAACCATTCCTTTGGCTGAAATAGCCAGAATGCTTAAACTCCGATCTCACCGGGGTCAAAAGTAGTACCAGCAATGTCAGATATGGTATAATAGGTATAGTGCCATCACCATTAAGGACAAGTGAAAACTTGCACTCTTTCCTGCCATCAACTATACGTTTGTCGTATGCCAATAGAATGACATGAATAACGACGTAAACCGAGAATATACCGCCCAAGATATCCAAATTTTAGATGAAATCAAAGCCGTACGCTTACGACCAGGAATGTATATTGGCGGCACCGACCGACACGGATTGCACCAACTCCTCTACGAGATAGTGTATAACAGCATAGACGAAGCCATGGCTGGTTACTGTGACCAAATTGAAGTAACAATCCAGGAAGATAATAGCGTCACCGTAACTGATAATGGACGAGGTATCCCTACAGAAACTATCCCGGGAGAAAACATCACAGCTCTGCAAGCAGTGATGACTCGCCTGCATGCTGGAGCTAAGTTCACTAATTATGTCTATGGTGTATCCAGTGGTCTCCACGGCGTTGGTGCTTCGGTAGTAAATGCCTTATCCTCCTGGCTTAAAGTTGAGGTTAAACGCCAAGGAAAAATCTACCGCCACGAATATCACCAAGGGATTCCCCAAGGCGACATAGAAATTGCTGGCGACGCCCAGGACACAGGCACTTCAATTACCTTCATTGCTGATAAGGAAATCTTCGAGAGCATTGACTACGATTTCGACCTGGCCTGCCAGCGATTAAGGGAACTAGCTTACCTGAATAAAGGGGTAGAAATCGCCCTTAAAGACGAGAGAAACAATCAAGAGAAAGCGTTCTACTTCGATGGGGGGATAGCTAGCTTTACTCGCCGCCTGAATAGAAATAGAGATGTTATTCACCCCTACCCTATTTATATCTCCACTATGATAGACAGCACTATAATTGAAGCGGCTCTGCAATATAACGATAGCTTCACAGAATCCACTCTCACCTTCGCCAACTGTGTCAATACCAGAGACGGAGGCAGCCACCTTACCGGCTTCCGCTCAGCATTAACCCGAGTTTTCAATGATTATGCTCGGAAAGCGAAATTTTTAAAGGATACCGACCCCAACTTAACCGGGGAAGATGTGCGCGAAGGGGCAGTGGCCATCATCAGCGTAAAGCTGCCACAACCCCAATTTGAGGGGCAAACCAAGGCAAGGTTGGGAAATCCCGAGGTAAAAAGCCAGGTTGAATCTGCTGTAGCAAATGGCTTGTCCCTGTACCTCGAGCAACACCCCAACGAGGCAAAGGCAATCATAGAGAAGTGTCTCACCGCCGCCAAAGCTAGAGAGGCAGCACGCAAGGCTCGTGACCTCGTTTTAAAGAAGATTGGATTCGAAACATCAACTCTGCCAGGGAAACTAGCCGATTGTTCCGAGAAAGAGCCGGCAAAATGCGAGATTTACTTGGTTGAAGGTGACTCAGCCGGCGGCTCAGCTAAACAAGGACGAGACCGCCGTTTTCAAGCTATTCTCCCTCTCAGGGGCAAAATACTTAATGTCGAGAAGGCTGCCAAAGACAAGATTATATTACATGAAGAGCTCAGAGCTATCGTCACAGCGTTAAAAGCAAATAGTGATGACCAATTTGATAGCTCTAAACTGCGCTACCACCGAGTAATCATCATGACCGATGCCGATGTTGATGGCTCGCACATTCGCACTTTGCTCCTTACCTTCTTTTACCGCCATATGACAGAGCTAATTAACCAGGGCTATCTCTACATTGCCCAACCACCCCTTTACCGCATCAAGTCCGGTAAAAAGGAGTTCTGGCTTTACTCTGACCAGGAAAAGGAAGAAAGGCTTAAAGGACTAAGAGAAGGCAAAATAGATATTCAGAGATATAAAGGGCTGGGGGAGATGACTCCCGTACAACTATGGGAGACAACCATGAACCCCGCCAACAGGACCCTGCTCAAAGTAGAGGTAAATGATGCCATAGCTGCCGACCAGGCTTTTCATATGTTAATGGGTGACGAAGTTCCGCCTCGCAAAAGATTCATCCAGGCCCATGCTCAAAGTGTGAAGAACCTCGATATCTAAGAGGTTGTCTAGCAACGCTTCTGTCATTTTGAGTCCCCATTTCTTATCAGTCGGAGTGCAGCAAACCTACCCTGAGCATTATCCAATCGTTGGGTGAGTGAACCTGATAGCTAGCTATCTCGCAGATGTCGGATATATCTTGTGCCCTGTTATATATTTTTCTACCTCAGCGGGCACCCAATAACGAATGGACAGCCCCTGAGCTATACGCTGGCGAATTCCTGAGGAGCTAATCCCGATTACAGGCATATCAAGCTGAATAACCTTGTCCAGCAGCCCGGGTATTGCTGTTTCTAAGTGCTTCAAATCTTTTGAGCCTAATCTCGGGGCAACCACTAGCCGGCATAATTGAATTAATTTTTCCGGTTCTTTCCACAAAGGCAACTCGGCTAGGGTATCACGCCCGATGATGAAGAAAAGACTTGCTTCACTGCCTAGCTGCTTTTGTAGCCTTGTCAGGGTATCCACAGTGTAAGAGGGACCGGGGCGTTCTACTTCGATAGTACAAAGCTTAAAATGAGTGTTATCAGCTATGGCACGACGCACCATCTCCACCCTGTGGACTTCCGGGGTAATATTATGGTCCAGCTTAAGCCAGGGCTGCCCGGCAGGCACGAAAAGAACTTCCTTAAATCCTAACCTGATCCTTGCTTCCTCAGCGACAACAAGGTGCCCTATATGGACAGGGTCAAATGTACCACCAAGAACGCCTATGTTCACTACTTTATTGTCTCGGTTTGGGACGGAATACCGTTATTTGTGCCTGCGAAATTCTCTCCTCATCCTGGCTCGCCTGGTCCACCATTTCCATGGCTTTCCTCACCAATTCTAGCACAGCTTGACCGCTAACTGCAGAGATGTAAAAGACAGGCACCCCAAGCTTGGCAAAGCACCGCTTCACTTCAGGCAAACGAGCTTGAACTTCAGGCAAATCTATCTTATTTACCGCCACGATTTTTGGCTTATGTGCTAAGCCTTTGTATAAGGCTATCTCTTTCTCCAACGTGCTGAGATCATCGATAACGGTCGGTGAACTGCCATCCAATAAATAAATCAGCAGCCTGGTTCTTTCCGCATGGCGCAAAAACTCATTTCCCAATCCTTTGCCAAGATGAGCACCTTCAACAAGTCCGGGAATCTCGGCAACAACAAAGTCTCTCCTATCGTCTGGCATAACCCCTAAAATTGGTTGGCGGGTGGTAAAGGGGTAATCGGCAATTTCGGGTTTGGCTTTCGATATCGCCGCTAATAAAGTGGATTTCCCCGAGTTTGGATGACCAACAATACAGATATCGGTAATAAGTTTTAGCTCGAGGACAATATGCCGCTCTTCTCCTGATTTACCCTTGCTAGCTATCTCAGGAGCTTGATTTACCGCTGTAGCAAAACGAGCATTACCCAGCCCTCCCCGACCCCCTTTAGCCACCAAAACCTTGTGCCCGGGGGTACTCAAGTCTGCCAAAAGTATCTCCTCTCCGGAATCAGCTTTAGTGAAAACCGTGGTACCCACGGGCACAGAAATAACTAAATCCTCCCCGTTCTTACCACGCTTCCGCCCACCTCCTCCTCGACGGCCGTCTTCAGCCATAAATTCTTTCTGCCACTGCATCGAGCTCAAGCCAACCACGTTGGGGCTCACCGCAACAATTACATCTCCACCGTCTCCACCATCCCCACCATCCGGACCACCGAAAGGAACATATTTCTCCCTCCGAAAGCTAACACAGCCATCCCCCCCACATCCACCTCGAACCATAAATTCCTTTTTATGTATCATATAACCCTAACATGTAATTTATTATATTTATAATTAACTATAATTATTATAAACAATATTATTGTGAGGCGGACCAAGAATGAAATAGGTCAGGTCTCAGAAGGCGATGTGAGCGGGAGAAGCAACAATTTATCCACAAATCGGTACCAGTTCTACACAGTTTAGTGTTCCTTGCTATGACTCTTGTGCGAATTAGCTCGCTGCTTGATTTCGGCGATTTGGTTAGAGAGGCTAGGTTTAATATTCAATTCGCCAGCTATTTTTTCGTAGCTGTGAAGAATTGTGGCATGGTTTCTGCCACCCAATTCCTTGCCGATTTCGGTTAGAGAACAGTTATGTTCTTCGCGTATAAGATAGATGGCTATATGTCGTGCCAGAGTGGTTTTCCTGTCTTTCTTTGGGGAGATTAGTGCTTCTACTGTAAGGTTGAAATAGTCCGCTACCGTTTGCAAGAGCAACTTTATGTCTTGTTGAGGAGTCGTACATGTTAATAACTTGTTGATTATTTGGGGAGTGAGCGTGGCTCCAGTTAACTTAGCCTGGGCAGTTAGATACACCAAAGCACCTTCAAGCTGGCGGACATTCTTGCACACTTTCTCCGCTACAATGTGCAGCACCCCTTCGAGTTGGTGGGTCATCGCCTTTTCTGTTTTAGCCTGTAAAATCTCCAGGCGTGTTTCAAAGCTGGGAGGTTGTATATCAACAACAAGACCTCCTTCAAGGCGTGATCTTAGCTTGTTACTAAGTGGCTGCATATCTTCGGGCGCACAATCAGCAGTGATGACAATTTGATGGTTATTGCTGTAAAGCTCGTTGAAGGTGTGGAAAAAGCATTGCAAGGTTTGTTTCTTGTCGATCAAGAAGTGAATATCGTCAAATAGCAGGATCTGGATACTTCTGAATTTGCTGCGGAACTTGTCAACCTGGTTTTCTCTTACAGCGCGTACAAATTCATTGGCAAATTGCTCCCCGGTGATATAGGCTACTGGCAGCCCATTGCTTATCGTTAAATGCCCGATAGCATGTAGTAAGTGAGTCTTGCCTTGACCGGTGCTACTGTGAATGAAAAGAGGATTATAGCTGCTTCCCGGATTTTCAGCTACTTCTACAGCGGCGGCGTAAGCTAAACGATTAAAATCGCTGACAACAAGGTTATCAAAGGTATACTTTGGATTGAATCTATACTGAGTAGCTTTGCTGCTTGTCCCGCCATCGGTTTGATTGGCCAAAGGGCTAGCTGATAGTTGTTCGCTATTGTGCACCACGAATTGGACATCGATATCCTTACCCATGGTGTCGGCCAAGGTCTTCCTTACCAGAGGATAAAGGCGCTTGGATAGCCATTCAGCGACAAAAACATTGGGGACACTGACGACAAAGGTATTCTCCTGACAGCTTAGACCCTGGCTATTGCTAAGCCAAGTAGTGTAATTTGCCTTGCTGACCTGAATTTGAAGCTTTCCTAGGGCTCTCTTCCAAATTTCTTTCGCTGGTTCCAATCTATCCCCACTCCCAACAATGCGCAGCCATAAAGATAACTGCAAAGAATATTAAGGCGCGGTTAAGACAATAATAACTTACGAGTTATAGAGTAACAAGTTTGCTCAAACTTCCGCTAGGCAATGTTTGACATAATTAAAAATTTAACTAAAAATAGTTGTGCTATGAAAGTACGCACCGTTTTTATGGGCACTCCGCAATTTGCAGTGACCATTTTGGCGTCTTTACTCCAGAGTGTCTATGAGGTGCTTGCTGTGTATTCTCAGCCCGATAGGCCGGCTGGCAGAGGACACCAGGTTGTTTTTCCTCCAGTGAAAAGGCTGGCGCTGGAGCGAGGAATACCAGTTATTCAACTGGAGACTTTTAAATCAAGCGAGGCGATGGAGAAGTTGACTAGCTTTCAGCCCGAACTAATAATTGTAGCAGCCTTCGGTGCTATTCTTCCCCCAGCGGTGCTTTCCTTGCCCAGATTTGCCTGTCTGAACGTTCATCCTTCCTTATTGCCGCGGCACCGAGGTCCGTCTCCAGTTGCTAATACCATCCTCTGCGGAGATGAACTTACTGGTGTTACCATAATGTTAATGGACGCTGGATTGGACACCGGCCCGATTTTAGCTCAGGAGAAAGTGGGCATTTCCTTGATGTATACCACCGGCTCGCTTAGCTCCAAGCTGGCTGATGTGGGAGCCAGGCTTTTGCTGGAGACCTTGCCCAAGTGGCTTGGGGGCGAACTCAGACCGCAAGCTCAGGATGAGACCCAGGCTACTTATAGCACGTTGATAACTGGTAAAGATGCCGAGATTGATTGGCATCTTTACGCGCTCGAGCTCTGGCGGAAAGTAAGGGCGTACAATCCCTGGCCAAGCTGCTATACCTGGTGGCAGGGAAAACGGCTAAAAATCCATGAAGCTATTCCTCTCGGAGGTATGGTAGAGGGGGAGGTAGGGAAAGTAATAGCAGTGGAAGAGCCACCCGGAGTTGGAGTGATAACTGGGCGTGGCATTCTAGGACTTGGGCAGATTCAGTTGGAAGCAAAGCGCAAAATGTCGGTAGATGATTTTGTCCGTGGTAGAAGAGATTTTATTGGTTCCCTCCTGAAGAGCGGGTAGCTTCCCTTGCCAGCATTATTCTTCCAACATTTCCACAAGCTTTGAGATAACAACAAAAACAGCATGGGCAGTTTCGTCCTTCAGGACCATCTTGCTCTTGCTTGTGAAGTTCTGGTGGCAAAGATGAGCCCAGTGCCGGCCCAGGAAGCTATAGCATTGTGAAGGGGCATTGAGGGGACTCGGCAAGGCAATACCTCCCCAAATTCTAAGGCTATCTAGAAAGTGCTCTTGTATGAGAGGGACTTGTCCTCTCATATTTGTAGGAGCTCACAAGGAACTCCAATTGCGGGGGCTGAGATACATTGACAGATCTCTAAAGGCAACTTATTATACATCGAGCCTGAGGGTGATTCTTGATCGGGGAACATGATAGAGAAAGGCTAGCTTTATGATATGCTACCCCAAATTTATGGAAAGGTAATAAACTGAGGTAGGTATAGACAATATGAGGTTATATGAATATGAAGGGAAAGCAATATTTAATAAATGTGGTATTGCTATTCCTCGGGGAGTCTTGGTCAGGACTGGCAGTGAAGCGCAGCGAGCAGCTATTGAGATTGGTAAGGAGGTTGTCATTAAGTCTCAGATTCTGGCTGGTGGGCGGGGAAAAGCTGGTGGGATAAAGACAGCCGAGACACCTGAAAACGCTGCAAAGATAGCGAAAGAGATGCTTGGTATGGAATTGGAGGGGTACAAGGTCAATAGCTTGCTGGTAGAAGAGAAGCTTGACATTGACAATGAGCTGTATATGGGCATAACCGTTGATGATGAAAATGGTGCACCAATAGCCATGATAAGTGCCGAGGGTGGAGTGGAAATAGAAGAAGTTGCTAAAAGAAAGCCGGGCAGGATCGCCTCTAATCATATAAATCCTCTTTATGACATGAGAAGTTATGAAGCGATAAACCTGATATGCCAGATTGGGTTGACTGGGGAAACTCTGCTCTCAGCTAGTAGAATACTTAGTCGGCTGTATCATGTATTTACTGCCTATGATGCCCGTATCGTCGAGATTAATCCGCTGGTGACGACCAGTGAGGGGGCGATGATTGCTGCTGATGCCAGGTGTGAAATAGATGACAATTCGCTTTTTAGACATCCAGAATGGCAGGATTTACGCATCCAGCGTATTGACAACCCGTGGGAAAAGGAGGGGGTTAAGGCAGGAGTAAACTATGTGGACCTAGACGGCGATATCGCACTTATGGCCAATAGTGCTGGTGTCGCTATGTCACTACTGGATATCATTAAGGATGAGGGTGGACATCCAGCCTGCTTTTTGGATACTGGTGGAGCCTTATCCAAGGAGCGGATGAAAAATGGTATTGCTCTTCTCCTGAGAAAGGCAAAATCGGACCCCCACGTTAAAGTGATTTTGGTATATACCTCACTGGTTTTTAGCCTGCCAGATACTGTGGCAGGAGGAATAATTGAAGCCATTAAGGAAGTGCCAGCTGATATCCCCATAATGTTAATCTCAGCGGGGGAAGAGGAACGGCGAAAACAGGTCCAAGAGTTGCTTAAAGATTCGGGAGTCAAGATATGTCCCAGTGTTGAAGAGGGAGTAAGAGAGGCGATAAGAATAGCGAGACAGGAAAGTAGAAATGGCTATATTTGTTGACAAAGATACCAATGTATTGATTCAGGGAATTACAGGCAGGCTCGCAGCCGTACAAACGAAGATAATGCTCGATTACGAAACTAAAATTGTTGCTGGAGTCACGCCAGGAAAAGGTGGGCAAACCCAGTTTGGCATCCCGGTCTATGACTCTGTCCAGCAGGCTGCCATTAAACACAGAATAGATGCCTCTGTGATATACGTGCCGGCCCCCTTTGTCCAGGATGCAGCCTTTGAAGCTATAGATGCCGGAATCAGATTCATGGTTATTGTAACTGACTGGGTTCCTCTTCACAGCGAAATAAAGATCAAGGCCTATGCCGAGTATAAGGGTACCCGGTATATAGGTCCGAATACGATGGGCATGATGGTTCCCGGTCAGACAAGCTTGGGTGGGGTATTAGCGCCAAGGGTTAAGCCTGGAGGAGTTGCCATTATTTGCCGCAGTGGGGCATTGAGTAACGAGATACCATCACGTCTCGCGGAACAGGGTGTCAAACTGAGTGTGGTCATTGGGCTTGGAGGAGACCCCGTTGTTGGCTCCAAGATGCTAGACGTGTTGAAGCTGTTAAAAGAGGATGAGCAAACTAAGGGTGTACTCTTGGTCGGCGAGATAGGAGGGACCATGGAGGAAGAAGCAGCCGAATATATCAAGGCCCATTTCGATAAACGAGTGGTAGCCTTTATTGCCGGTAGAACAGCGCCTCGGGGGAAGGTCATGGGTCATGCCGGAGCTATGATTATGAGTGGACGAGGCACGGCTGAGAGCAAAATAAAAGCCTTTCAATTAGCGGGTGTGCCGGTGGCGAAAAACCTTCTTGAAATACCGTCGCTGGCAAAGCAAATGATCTAATGACCGGTCTCATAAATAAGTTGCCTGAACTGTGAGCCGAGTCAAGTGAAAACCATGGCTTTCCGAAGTTATGCCAACCTCTCAGCAAATGAAAGGCATTCCAGAAGCTGAACGCTAGCTAGAGTTCCCAGGGGAAGGCAGAGCTATAAGGGCAGAATAGCGCGTTCTTATTGCTCGGATGGCGAAGAGTCTTACATAACCTGACGGAACACCAGAGCACCAACAGGACAAACGGCAACACACTCGCTGCAGTCCTGACAACGGGACCTACCCATCGGCTCATCCCCAAAAGTGGTGACTATCCTCCGGAAGCCACGGTAAGCAAAACCAATGGTTCCTTTGCCCAGTTTTTCCTGGCATACCCAAACGCATCTGCCGCAGAGCACACACTTATTAGGGTCGTAAATGAACAGGGGACTGCTGGAATCTACGGGTAGCTCAGGCAGGATTTTTCTGAACCTTTTTGTTTTGAGCTTCATGCCGAGGTGCTTGGCTATCCTCTGAAGTTCACAAGAACCATTTTTTAGACAATGGGCGCAATCCACCGTATGGCTAGCCAGGAGTAATTCCAAAGCGGTGCGGGCTAGCCTCAGTGCCTTTGCCCCTTTGGTATTAACCACCATTCCTTCGGTCACAGTCGTGGCGCAGGCTGTAACTGGCACATCTTTACCTTCTATCTCCACAAAGCAGAGGCGACAAGAGGCAAAAGGCTCGCTCCTTTCCCGAATGGCACAAAGGTTGGGGATGTAGATGCCATTATCCAGAGCTGCCCACAGGACCTTTTCACCTGGGGCAGCTTCTATTTTCTTGCCATCAATAGTCAAAGAAACGCTTTTGACTTTTACCAGTACCCTTCCCCTTATTCTCTCCCCGAGGGAGAGGAAATCTTAGCGTGGAAGTTATCTTCCCAAACTGGCTTACCACCCTTAGAAGAGCCCCTGTACCTTGCCGGTCTTCGTATCAACATCTACCTTTCTGAAGGCCGGATCGGAGCTGGTTCCTGGCATCAGGCTGATTGCACCAGCGCAGGGACAAAGGAATTTAGACCCGGAATAAATCAATATGTCGCGGATAGGCAAACTCCATCCTTTAGGGGTACCCTTAATGGCCGGGTCATGTGTCAGGCTCAGGTGGGTCTTCACCATCATGGTGGCGTAATCATCGTACTTGGAATCGGCCTCAAATATCTTGGCCTTAGCCTCAGCATCAGGAGACCACGCCACACCGTCGGCTCCATAGACCACCTTGGCAATATTGTCAACCCGCTCTCGCAGCTTCATTTCCGTGGGGTAAAGGAATTTGAAGTCGTTCTTTTCTTCACAGGCTTCCATAACCGCGTCGGCAAGCTCAAGGGCGCCATCGCCGCCCTTGAGCCAGTGTTCGCTGAGCGCACAACGTGCCCCGGCTGCCTCAGCTGCCTTGCGCACCATGGCAATCTCTTCCTTAGTGTCAGTGTAGAAGGAGTTGATGCACACCACTGGATTGATGCCTGATGTTCTGATGGTGTTGATGTGGTGCAGCATATTGGGAAGGCCTTTCTCCAGAAGTCCCAGGTCTTCCTTAGTGTAGGACTCGGGCAAGGGCAGACCAGCCACCACCTTGGGTCCGCCACCATGCATCTTCAGTGCCCTGATAGTGGTGGTAAGTACCGACACATGTGGCTTGAGGCCGCTGTAGCGGCACTTGACATTCCAGAACTTCTCGAATCCTATGTCTGCAGCGAAGCCGCTCTCGGTGACATGATAGTCAAACATCTTCAGCCCGATGCGGTCGCCGATGATGGAGGATTGTCCTACGGCAATGTTAGCAAAGGGGCCGGCATGCACCATACAAGGCTGGTATTCCACGGTGCACATTAGGGTGGGATTGATTGTATTGCGCATCCAGGCAGTCATGGCGCCTCCCACTTCCAGATCGCCGGTAGTAACAGGATTGCCATCCCTGTCAAAGGCTACGGTAATCTCGTCCATCCTTTTGCGCAGGTCCGCCAGGTCCGTGACAATTGACAGCATAGCCATAAGCTCGGAGCTCACAGCAATACCGAACTTGGACTGCATGGTGTAGCCATCCATGCGGCCACCGAGGCCGATTACGATGTTCCTGAGGCTCTGGGCGCAGAAGTCCAGGATCCAGCCCATCTCCACTCTGGTAGGGTCAACATTCAATCGTCGCATCCTTGTGCGCTTTGCCAGTTCTTCGTCGTTGTAGTTGCGCTCATGCTGCATCCTGGAGGTAAGCGCCACCATAGCCAGATTATGAGCATTCATTATGTCGTTAATGTCGCCGGTAAGCCCCAAAGAAAATTCGGTCATGGGAATAAGCAGCGCATTGCCACCGCCAGCAGCAGTACCCTTGATATTCATAGTCGGACCACCTGAGGGTTGACGTATACAACCGCCCACATTCTTACCCCGTTTGCCCATACCTTCCAAGATACCCATGGTGGTCGTCGTTTTTCCCTCGCCCAGTGGTGTGGGGGTAATGGCAGTTACTTCGATGTACTTGCCATCCGGCCTGCCCTTGAGGCGCTCGATAACCTTCAGGAAATCGAGCCTGCATAGCCTCCCATAAGGAATCATTTCACCCTTCTGCAAGTTCAGTCTTTCCCGCCATTCATCGGGGGGCGGCATGTTTTCTTCGGCAGCTTCCGCAATCTGCCAGTCTTTTAGTTTTGTTGCGTCGTAGGACAT
>JAUWQP010000002.1 GCA_030611015.1 Chloroflexota bacterium
AAACTTCTTCATCATCATGAATCATCTTCAGGCTTATATGCTTGAGCAGCACAATCGAACTCCTCAAGCCTCTCCCTCAATGATTCCTCCACTTCACCTTTTATATTATCAAGCTTTTCACAAAGTGTCAAGGGCAAAACTTCAGCTTCATGAGCAATTTGGTTCAGCTCACCCACGAACTTGGTATAGCCCTTGGCACCCAGCTCATCGCGGTACCACTGGAGCACTGGACCTAAAAGGCACTCCCGGCAGATGCCTCTCGGGTCTTCCTCCTGAACCCACGTCGTCATAGGTTTCAGTTCTACAGGGCACTTTTTCTCAGTCATTGTTTCCCCCCGCTTTTTGACACTTCTGCGGCTATAATCTGTAGTGCTGCGTCATTCGGCATGGAGCCGTAATTGAGAAACTTATCAAGAGAGTTGGTTATAACGGGGCTGGGCTCCTTGGCGCCAAAGGCTTCAGCTAGTTTCTGGGCTGCTGCCTCCCGATTCCCCTGGTTGTAGCTCTCCAAGGCTTCCAGGTACAGCCTCAGCGGCTTCGATGTCGGCATGCTCAATCACCTCTGTTTCTACGACCGGATGAGCTCTGGCACTGACCTCTCTCTCCTCCAGGAACTTTGGCAGACTCTCCGCAGCTTCAAGTTCGCCCAATTTAATCTCGGTCGCTCCATACCCCTGAGCCTTCAGATGGTCAATGTATTCCTGGCAAATCGCATCGTCGCATGTGCATGTTTCACAGTATTTCTTTTCTTTTTCTTCAACACAGCTTGATATCAGGTTCCCGTCCCATAAGGTGAGTAGGACTTTGCGTCCATCTTTCTCCAGCTCAACCAGCCGGCGGGCTTTGCTAATATCCATATTACCTCCCACACTCACATTTTTAGACTCTGATACAAGGCACCTTCAAAATTTTGTATGGCCCAAAGCATTCCCTCTGCATTGGTTGCTCTATCTAAATCCCGTTTGACCTTCACTATTGGGCTACTTGGCGGAAGCTCACAAGTTGCTATAGCTGCCTCGAGACGTTTTCTAAGTTCAGTTTTCAGCGTCTCTATTTGGGCAAGAGAGGTATCGTCTAATCCAGCTTTACTGTAAAACCTAGTTAGGTCCTCAAATACAGCAAACGCTGCTAGGGTTTCAATTGTATTCAAAGCACATTTCTTGCATTCCACTAGTTCCCTCCCCCTTCTCTTTTTTTCTTCTCTATAAAGGAGCTGATGGTTTCGCTGAGCTCGTCACAGCCGGGGCAGTCCTTATCTCCTTTAAGTTCACCAAGCATGGACTGCACCTTCTTTCTGAACTTGGAGGCGGTACCGCTCTCCTTGCGATAGGTTTCATTGTAGTCGCCACTCTGGACCTTCTCCGGGGTGTCGATTGCCTCAATGCCGGGTGCCCAATCTACTATATCCTGGTAGATGGAAGTTTCCTTGTCCATCCTGGCGGCTATTGGAATGGTTTCCATAGCAAATGTGTGTGCTTGGAGAGCGTGCTTCCCACAACAATCACAAGGAACGCCCATAATCTTACAGCCTTCGGAAAGGTGAATCTCAAGCTGGGTTAAGATGGCTACTAAGTGGCTTAGCTGGTAGAGGAGGGTATCCTTATCGCTGACACCCGTTGTAGGGCTTGATGTATGACTCTGTGGCGCAGTTCTAGGGGCTTTCTCGGTATCCTGAATAGTAGAGGTATTACCGCGGAGGTCTTCGGCAATAGAATGGATATTGTTACTAGCTTTCTCCAGTCGCTCACGACCCCCGCGGACTATTTCTCGCAGCGGCTCCAGGGGGGTTGTTAACTTAGGCAGCTTTGGTATTCTTGGCGGCATTCTCCTCACCTATAGTTAATTGTAACCCCGCTTCTGGGATGTGTCAACCCTGGGGAAAGAACATCCGCTGCCCGAGCTCCTCAATATCCTGGTCAGTTTTGATGGCTTTCTTCGTTCGCTGCTTTCTGGCTTCCCTCTCTTCGGCGCTTTTACCTGGGGGAAGTGCTGCCGAGCCGAGTGCTTCCTTAATATCCCTTCTCATCCCGGGAAGCTCTGTTTTGAGGAAATCCATGCCCCCAGTGGCAATTTCGTGAATGATGTCCATCTCAGTTCGGCCGGTACTTCCCTTCTGCAGGTCTGAGATTGTACCCAGCGTTTGCTTAAGAACATTGGATAGGTCCTGGATTTGCCTCTGCTGGCCGGCAAATTGTTCTCGATATCTCTCCTCTTTCATCTCATTCAGGGATTGGCGCATTTCAGTCAGTGCTTCCTTCATTGCGCTGTCGCCCTCAGTCCCACCGGTGATCTTTCTTATCGCTTCAACAAAGGCAACTGGGTCTGTCATCCACGCGGGCTGAGCGCTGGCTCCAGCTCCAATGCCAAGCCCCTCTCGGAGAGTTTTCCAGGTTTCCGCGGCTCTGGTCATTGCCGTAATAGGGTCAACGGGTTCACCTTGCTGCTGTGCTTGTTGCATGAACTGAACGGCCATGAGCTCCACTCCAGAGACCCTGGCCTTGGGGTTTAGTATCCAGTGTCCTTCTCCATCCTGCATGAAGGGTGATTCGGTCCCTGCCTTTTCATCTTCTTCTGCCATTTTCTTTAACTCCTTTGCCTGGGCTAGTGTTCCTCCCCTCTCATCTTTCTTTGCCATTCGGACTTGGCGCGACTCAGGCTCATAGATGTACCTCACCTCAGCAGCTCCTTTTGGCTCCGCTTCTTCCTTCTGAATTTGCTCCGTTGTCATTCCTGCCTTTAGTTGGACCTCGGGGGAAATGGCTATACCCTTTTCGGCAAACCACTGCTCAATTATAAGCTTTCGTTTGGACGGGGTGATATCACTGCTCCAGGCAGTCATGCGTTTGAAGAGAAGATCAGGATCTTCAAAGACGCTGGGTCCACCAGTATGAGAGATATTCTCAGCGATATTGGCTGCCAGGTCACCTTTTATCTTGAACTTCCGGAGCAGAATGGCAAAGTCCTCCTCAACGATGGGGACTTCCCTGGCCGGGCCCTCGGTCTCCACAAATTCGGGATGTTTACTTCTGATATGGCTCTTTAACGCTGACGCTTTCTGAAACTCTTTTTCGCTATCCTCACATCCGGGTACAGGGCATTTTAACGCCATCTCAGCACCTCCTTATTTTATTGCAAGTTGGACCGGGCTCGCCAGCGACTCGCCAATTTTAGCTTCGTTGCGACTTGCACGGGGTAGTCCATAGTAACCTCAACGAGGTTACTCGCTATACATACCAGACTCTTCCCATAAAACAAAGGCTTCTCACCGATTATTGATAGCCAACGCGGGCAAGCCATTTTTGCTTTTGGATTTGTAGGCCGTAGCCTATAAAGAGATTCATCAGGTCAACTAGGTCGGGCTTGGTGATATCCCCCAGTTTGAAGGCGAGCTCAGCAGAATCCTTGAGCATCTGCCTCATTTCAGCTGGGACTTTGATGTGAAGGTCATAGTCGGGCTTTTCAGCCAGCTCTAGAACCTCCGGTGTGGGAGTTTCTTTTTCTTGCACCATAACACCCCCCTCTTTTAGAGTTACCGAAATTATAGCACCCTTTACGACAAACCACAAGAGGGGGGACTAGAAAAAAGCGACAAAGCCTCGGTGGGGGCATTGACGGAGGGCTGACAACATGCTATTATAGGCAGAATGAAGACGATAGCGGTGACCGCGTTGAAAGGGGGAGTGGGGAAAAGCTCTATAGTTGCTGGCTTAGGTTTAGCCCTCGTCAGCAAGGGCTATAAGGTTGGCTTCCTTGACCTGGATGTGACTGGCTCCAATCTCTATTCAGCACTTGGGCTTGCTCATTCACCGAAGTTCGGCCTTGATAGCGTGAATGAAAAGATAGTCGTGCCTGAGGTAGATGGTTACTGGCTTCTATCTATTGCTTCATATACCGGGGAGGACTATGCCGTGCTGTGGGAGAGTGATCAGCACAAGGAGCTAAGCCAGATTAGGGACACCATGGAGACGGCTGACCTGAAAGCATTGAAAAAGCAGATTGACGATATTCTGGCTTCCAGTAAATGGCGCTTTGTCGAAGAGTTACTTTCCCCAGATATAGTTACCTGGCCAGAGCCACTTGACTTTCTTATAGCTGATTTACCCCCGAGTATTAGCCACGAGATGTTCTCCTTCTTTGACCAGGTCAAAGACCTCTTTGGTGTGTTTATCGTTTCCCAGCCATCAGCTATCTCAAACACCGGTTTACAGCGAACCATAGACTTATTGCGAGTCCAACAGATTCCTATCATCGGCTTGGTAGGTAATCAGGACGGCTTCCTCTGTAAGCACGGTGAGATAGAATATCAATTCTTATCGCCCCGAGTTGACCTCAAAGAGATTGCCAGAAAAGCAGGGATACCCTTCCTGGCTTCAATACCTCAGACAGGAGACACCAATAAAATAAAGCCCTATTTCTCGGAGCTAGCTGATAAAGTTGTCAGCTCGAAGCCGGTGGTCCTGAAAGATATCACCCTGGGCAAAAGACTTAAGAGGAAAATAGTAAAAGGAATAGCCAGGAGGCTGTAGATGGCAGGATTGATTGAGCAAATGTTTCGCCGCTTTATGGCACGGCAGGCACACTTCTTTGATAGTCTATCCAAGGAGGCCAAAAGTAAGCTAGCTGAGGTCGAGAGCAAGTACGCTGAATTGCGAGTAACCGGTCCTGAAGGAGGCGTCCTATATTTTCAATACAAGGGGCAGCGTCTCCAAATACTTGACCAGGCTCCGCCAGTGCCCTATGAGAAACTGGATAAATTCTTAGTAGATGGTGATTTGGTGAACTATCCCAGTGGCGATGAGGTGCTCCTTGATGTTATTGATGGCAGCCTTTCCCCCAGGGCAGCAATCAGCAGGAAATACTTCCGGGCTAACACCGATAAGATAATATACGACACTGAAGAATTCGCGCAAGCTTTCGAGCAGTTCCTCTCTGAGATGCGAATGATATTGGGAGGGCGAAGTGCTGGCTGAGGCGCCCTTTGCTCTCCTGATTGCCGGGGCAGCCCTATTAGGGCTATATCTGGCAAATATTTTTTATGACTACGACATTCCCCAGTACCTTTCTCGCAAATTAGGCCACTTAGGAGGGTGCGTCGGTTTCTTGTTATGCCCACTACTATTCAGCACTTTTTGGTGGCCACTAATCCTGACTACAGGATTCACTGCTCTACTCCTTTATGCCAGGTTCTTTAAACCAGATACTTTTCGGGGAGTAGGCGGTTCTGGTAGGCCGCAGGCACTGGCTGAGATACACTTCCCGGCAACAGGAATTGTCCTCATTGGTATATGCTGGGGGTTATTAGATAAGCCTTGGCTAGCGATTGTTCCCCTTCTATATATGGGAGGAGGAGACGCAATAACTGGAATCATTCGAAGCAAGGTATATGGCAGAGAGGTCAAGGGTAACTGGGGTAGCCTGGGGATGCTTATCACCTGCCTAATTCTCGCCTACTTTGTCCAGCCTTATTGGATTGGTGTGGTTGGAGCTACTACTGCAGTGATAGCCGAGAAATATACCAAAACAACAAAATACATAGACGACAACCTGACTATACCCCTAGCTAGTGCCATCGTGATGGTAGTTTTACACATTTACTTTGTTTAAGGAGGTCGAAAATGAAAGCCAAACTTAAAGCACATCTCTGGACATCAGGAAGGTGGTTTGCCCTCCCCTTCTTTTGTGGGTCCGCCTTAATCGGCTCTTTACTCGCCGGTGGCACTCTTGGTGAACTCAATACTTGGCTTGGTTTCACAGCAGTAGCCCTATTTATGGCTTGTGGCCACTCCCAAAACAGTTACATTGATTGGGCTTTTGGCCTTGATGAGCCTGAGGGAGGGGGTAGCGTTGAAAAAGGCTATACCGGGGGTTGTGGTATCCTCAAGATTCTCAGTGCTAAGGAGCTTATTCTAAACTTCGTTGGCTGGGGGGTCGCCGGCTTAATTGTATGTGCAGTAGTAGCCTCAAGAGTTACTCCCTATATCTTTATCCCTGCTGCTTTGGGGTTAGCAGTTCCCTACTTTTACACTAGAGGTAAGTTTTCCTGGTATCATGAGTTGGCACTGGCCTCTGGAGTGGTACTAGCTGGAATTACCGGTATGTTTGCTGTTAATCCTCACCCTGATTGGTGGCAGGCAATTATAGTAGTGTTGCCAGTAGCAGTTGTCCTCTCCTATCTCGGGCTGGCTTTTGATGAATACTTGGATGCGCATAGTAACCTCAAAAGGGGTGTTAAAAGCCTGGCCTATAAGGTGTGGCAGTACCACTTTGACCTTTCACTCTACATTCTCGCCTGGCTGGTTATCATCTATGTCTTCCAAGTATTTCTAATAAATATTGGCTTGCTTAAGCCAATGACTATGTTGAGCCTGATTTGTTTCCCGCCCCTACTGGCCACTCTTGTCTTTCTAAAACCATACGCTGATTCTATCAGGGAAAATCCAACGGACAAAGCTGCTCAGGATGGGTTTAACCGCATCGGTAAGCTGTTTGTGCTGGTGGCAATGTTTTATCCTGTGTTATTACTTGTAGGCCAAGCTGTAGGAGGCTAACATGACGGTACTCGTAACTGGAGCATCAGGCTTTGTCGGTTCGGCTCTTATCCCTCTCTTGATAGAAAAGGGACATTGTGTGTTAGGGCTTTCGCGGCATCCCCCTATTGGCTCAAGAGACCTCATCCCCATCGTCGGTGATGTAATCGAGCCTAACCTCGGATTGAAGGATGTCCCCCAGGATATTGAGACTATCTATCACCTAGCAGGAATCCACGCTCTTAAACAGGAGGACAAGGACGGCTTGATATGGAAAACTAACGTGGATGGCACAAGGAATGTCCTCAAGTTCTGTCTTAAACACGATATCCCCAAGCTGATTTTTATTTCGACAGCCTACACCTGGCCGGTTAATCCCTATGGGTTAAGCAAAATCAGAAATGAGGAAGATATCCTTGCCTTTTGCGAGAAACACGGCCTCAAGGCAACCATCCTCAAGCCGTCAATAGTTATGGGAACAGCTGAACATCCCTACCCAGGGCACTTCTCTCGGTTCATATCAGCGGTAATACAGACTCACCGCAGGGCGGAGCTTATCCGGAGAAAGATTGAGGGTTCACTGCGCCTGCCGGTAATCGAGCCTTTGTTTCGTATTAAGGGTAACCCGGAAGGTAAACTTAACCTCATTCAGATTGGCCAGGTGGCCTGGGGTATAGCCAACATTGAGGAAGCCGGCACTTTCTGGCTGACCCACCCTGACCCCCCGACTCTGCAGCAACTAGCCGACTGGGTTGGCGAACTCATCATGGTCAGGATGAAGTTCGAGCCGGAGTTTAAGCCGACCCCCATTGAGGCAGCATTCCAGAAGATGACTGCTGCCTTTGCCCCTTATCTTCAGGGTGATAATTTCCCCAGCAACCTGCAGCTCTCCCCCCCAATCAACAAGAGCTTCATCCAGGAGACTGCCAAGAAAACTGTCCTTGACTAAATTCCCTCTCGGGTTTAGAATTTTATTAAGGAGGTACATCATGGTGATGGAAAGGGTAGAAAAGGCGCTTGGCCTCCCCAAGCTCTCCGATCTTACCAAAACAATGGAGAAATTCCCCGACGAGAAGCAGCTCAAGGCAATCAAGCAGGTCCTTAGCATGGCCGAGCGAGTCTCTCAGAGTGCCCCAGAACTTGACCAGGTCGTCACGCTCATTAAAGAGATTAACTCGATGCCTATTGAGAAGCTAGAAAAGTTGGAGAAGTTGCTAAAGCGCATCGAGGGGATAATGAAGAAGGCACCCGACGAGCTTGTGAGCTTCCTGATGAGCTTGAAGGAGGAGTGAGATGCTTGACCCCGGGACGGGAGGCATTCTATTCGTTGTTGGAGGTATAGCGACTGTCGCAACCTTTACTCTCTTCAAGACTGCCGAAGAAGCAGGCCCAAAGCTCACTATAGGTGATTTGAGACCTTGCTTACCATGGGAGGGGTTACCCCTGCCACGGTTCTTCTATACCAAGCCAGAACTACTGGAGGAATTGAGAAGGAGGTAAATTATTATGCCAGGACAAAATGGAATGGGTCCCAGAGGACAAGGACCAATGACAGGCCGAGGTCTAGGTTATTGTGTCCGACCAATACCCTTCATAAATCCGAACCCACAGGTAAATCCAAGTATGCCCTTGGTGTCACCAACACCATCTTATCCCTGCGGTCGCGGAAGAGGATTACCACCGTGCGGTGGTGGGAGAGGATTTGGCAGAGGTTTTGGCCGGAGAAGATAGTAAACTGATAAAGGAGGAAATAATCATGCCACTCGGTGTTCCCAGAACAGAAGCTGAAAGAGCCAAAAGACACGCAGAAATCTATGGTGAGGGCGAGCTGCCCCCAGCAGCCAGAAAGATGCTTGGGCCGGTAATGGAGACACTCCCGGAGATAATCTTCGCAAATTTACCAGCCCCACCTATTGGACCTGATGGCAAGTTCCAGCTGCCACTACCTCGCTGGCTAATAGTCAAAATGAGAGGCGCTGGCCGACGCTTAAGCTAATATGAGACGCTAGGAGGAGATAATTGAATACTTCTATTCCCAGCCTGCTTATCACTTCCATCAGCAAAGCCGCAGCCAATGCTACTATCTCACCGGGTACACTTCAGCCGTGGGTCAATGACATAAATAGGCGTGTAGCCGAAGAGGGTAAATTCCCCAAGCCAGCCGTAGCCTATATACCATTTTCTCCGCCGCCAGTATTCTGGGATTATAAGTGCCGGAAGTGCCGTTTCTGGCAGGGGCCAGACTCCTGCACAGTAGTAGATGGCAAAATATCGCCGGGGGGTTGGTGCGCTATCTGGTTACCCCCGGACTCTTATAAGCCCTTTACCTGGCCTAATGAGCTTATGAGAGGTGACTGGTAATGCCTGAACCTAAGACTTTGGGACGGGTAGATTGGATGCCCCGCTTGAAAATCTGGCGTGTTATCCGGTATAAAGGCGCAGCCGATATTCCGGCAGGCGATTATCCTACAAAGAAAGAAGCGGAAGATGCTTTGCGAGAACTTGTAGCTAGAGGCAATCCGGGCGATATAAAGGTCACTCCAGAGGTTACGATGATCTCAGCGAAGCTGGCAACAATTGACTTACCTAATGTAAAGGTTTCTGGCAGTTACGCTACCGGAAGTGCTACACCAAAGAGCGATATAGATTTACTCATTGGTATCTCTAATGCTGAATGGGATAAAGTAACTTTGTATGATTTTCCAGATACAATAAAGAAATTGTATAGCACTTTACCAGAAGATAAGATGACTATTCATCTTTACAAATTGTCAGAGCCCAATAAATTGTGGCATTTCCAGAGACCTAGAGTAGAAGGAGGCAAACATTTTTCAGGTGTATTCCTTCCAGTGGATTATTCACAGGAAATGACACAGGGATTGTGGGATAAGGCAATCAAACCTACTCTAATCCCCAAAGCCAGTGGTAATCCAGAGGTAGTTCTAAACCGAGATAGACGACTCTCAAGAGTTTCTTACAATGATGCCTATCAAGCTTGGGATGTAGGTATATTTATAAAAGAACCAAGGTATGGTGGCGGTTTTAAGTATGGGAGTAGAGTCCTTAGGAGATCCTTTGACACCAAAGATACGGCTCAGGCTTGGGTGGATGAGTTTATGAGTCTGGAGTATGGCGAAGTACCAAAAGAGGCCACAGGAGGTAATCCAATGCCAAAGACAGAAACACAGAGAATAGCATTCCACGAGCGGATATTCGGCAAGGGGTCAATACCGCCCCTTGAGAGGCTAAGGAGAGGGCAAACAGCTAACGAGCTTATGCCAATGTCGCCAGAAGAGGGACCTCCGTTGCCTAGAGCATTGGGTATTCGCTGGTTTTGGAAAAAATGAAGTGCTTATTGAGATATTGCCAAGGATAATTGAACTCTACTTTAAACAGGAATATTCAATTAAACAAGTAGCGATAACTTTAGGCACTTCTGAAACCTCCACACAACGTATTCTTAAAAAAGCAGGTTATAAGCTAAGAAGTCCTAGTGAAGCTACGAAGTTAGCCTTTAATAAAGGAAGAGCTATCCGTAATCATAGCCCCAAGACATTAGAGCATAAGAGAAAGCTATCTGTAGCACAAACCCAATACTTATTTGAACACGACCATCAATTTCTAGGCAGGCATCATAGTACAGCAACAAAAACAAAATTAAAGAGGCGGCAGGTATCCCTTGAAACTAGAGTTAAATTAAGTGCTAGTTGTAAAGATAGGCCAAGTTCTATGCTCGGTAAGCACCACTCAGAAGAATCTAAAACCAAAATGAGCCAGACTAGGAAGAAGATGTATGAAAATCCAACATTTAGAGCTGAGATGCTAAAAGTTTTGAAGGAGTGGAGTTCTCGCCCAGAGGTAATTGAAAAACGCAAACTTGCCATGGCTAGGCGTGTCAGAGATCCTATAGAACTAAGCAAGATGCTGAGTAGCCGGAGGCCAACGGATTTAGAAGCAAAATTGCTTGCTGTAATAGAGAAATACCACTTACCCTATAAATATACTGGTGATGGAAGCTTTCTTATTGGCAGACTGAATCCTGATTTTGTTAATACCAACAGTGAGAAGATAGCCATTGAGGTTTTTGGGGGACACTGGCATCAGGATAAAACTGACTCTATACGAAGTGAGGATGGTAGAAGGAAGATTTTAAGGGAATACGGATGGGAACTTGTTGTTATCTGGGGTGATGAACTAAAATCAATGCTAGAAGAGGCAATAGTTGAGAAAATAAGGTGGCCTTGGAAAAAGTGAATGCTTCTGCTACGAGAAGTCGACAAACCAAAGAGCCTGGGTGAGAAGATATCGGAGTACCTTGCCAGACCTCCTCAGCCTATTCTCAAGTTTTATGGTGATTTCAGCACTGAGCTGGCCAATGGCAAGAAGTACCTGCTCTTTGCGGTAAGAAACGGGTTACCCCTCCCCCTCGTCTACGGAATATACATCAAGGCTTCTTATGACTCCCTCACCGACTACATTGAAAAAACCGACCATATCGGTCCGTTCAGCACTGATAACTGGAGGCTGACTCTTGACACCACCGCCCCCGCTGTGATAGAAATTAGAGTAGGGCTAGTCCCCTTTGAAATTATGACCGATAGGACTAAAATTGCTATTTAGGGGGTAAGATAAATGGGGCTAATTCATTCGACAGAGGAGTTAAAAGGATGGCCCGAGGAGAAGCTATCAACCGTAGATAAAGCTAGAGTTGCACTAGGTAATGTCATCGAAGACCCAAAGTATCTTATCCGAGGGGACCCTATACCCACAATTATATTTGGACCACCAATATTGCTAGTTGGAGCTGTAGCGGAGCTTGCATCTCGTGGCATAAGGGAGGTTCTCGGATGATTAAGTTACCTAAACTACCAGGGCAAAAGGAGTCCCCGAAACTATGGCCTCCAACGTTTCCTGAGACCACCATTCCTACGCCCTTTGGTTCTGTTTCCCTTCCTGAGTATAAACTAGGGCTACCCAAATTGCCTTCTCTTGATAGCAGAACCCGAAGTGCTATGCTCCATGCCATCGCTATTGATGCCTCAATGTTGCCTGGAACGATTCCCTTGGTGGGGGATGTGGTTGCTGATGTGGTAGAAGACTTGCACGCTGCTGAATTGCGGAAAATACTCACCTCCGAACAGTACGATCGGTTTTTAATTGAAGACAAGGTAGCCCCAGCGACAATAGCCATGATGCGGGCACTGACAAAATAGTCTGCTTGGGTAAAAATCTAAAGAGAGGTAGTTGAAATGCCAGAGCTTGAAATAGATAATTTAAAGTTAGAAGATTTCTGGCCAATGTTACCTAATATGGGGCCACCCTTACCACGATTCCTTAATATTTATTGGCCGTGGTATAAAAAGATATATGGGTTAGCCCAGACCTGCATTGAGGACCCGACAGGTTTCCCAGTTACAATTGACCCCAGCGTTGACCCAAGAAGTGATAAAATCAAAGCTGGGAAGCCAGTAACACTGTGGCAATATCTGCATAATGTCTCAGGAGAGCCAATGCCTTCATGGTCAATAACCATGTCAGTTACTTACCCTGATGGAACAATATTTGACCTTACTGAGGTTAGAAGAGATATATCAGCTGGTGAGGAATGGGGTTATACCGTATTTTCTCCTTTTATCCCCACCTTCGAGGATATTTACTCGGGAGATATCACAAAGCGCACTTACACTGTTAACGTTCAATTACTAATCGAGGGGCAGGTAGCAGATGAGCTCTCTCTCAAGCTACTAGCCCAAGTACCCTAAGGAGAATGGTAGCATGGCAGAACTTGAAGAGCTGGTAAAGATAGAGATAACCAAGCCCCTGCCTGAGATTGGCGGCATCGGTGTAACCTACAAGATTGAGGGCACGGTCAAGATGTTTGACGTCGTTGGTGCTCCCCCCTGGGTCTATGCCGAGGTGAGACGGAAGGAGTGGTGGAAGCCAGAAATCATTGAAGAGGTCAGCTATGAAAGAGGCTTCCCCATACCAGTAACCGGAAGCTTCAGCATCAATTTCAAGCCCGAAAAGGAAAGCGATTACGAAGTTACTGTTGTCGCAACACCTGCGCCGCTGTCTCTCCCCGTCGTTGGTGTGTTCCCAATCACCGGCAAAAGCGCTATGATGAAAGTAAAGGTAGAGAAATTGACTGAAGAGTTTACTAATCTTAAAATCGTATCATACGCTAAAGTAGCGTAGCCGGAGGTTAAAATGGCAGTACGAGAAGTAAAGCTAGCACAGCTACCGGAGGTAATAACAGTAAGCCCAGGCGATACCATACTTGTAAACAGTTCATTTAACTATATTGGGCCACCAGTTGACCTAGACCTCTACACCGCGATATGGAAGAAGGGTCTGATAGACCCACATGTTCCGATCGCCAGTGGCAAAAGAGCATTTAGTATACCCGAAACTGTTCCTCCTCCGGGGATGAATTATACTTTTGGTGTCGAGATGGAAGTGCCTTTAGGAGAGGGTGGCTTCTTTGGTCTCTTTACCAGGATTTCGTCTATCCCTGGACCGGACATATTCTCCCCTTACTACGAAAATCTTATAGAGATTGTTGGTGCAGTGCCCGCATTTAGCAATCTGGAAATTGTAAGCTATGCTAAGGTTTAGGTGGTGACAATTAAAGAGCTTAATCTAGCTATCCCACCAGAGGTATTAAAACTCAAGGTGGGTGAGATTTGTCGGATTTTAGTCTACTTTGACTATATAGGGCCAGCTATCTCGGGAAAGCTCTATGCTGCCATAGGCAGAGTGGGAATACTTGGCTTTGACGAGATTGTCAATGCGTCTTCGGATCTCAACGTTCCCGCTACAGCTACTAAAACAAAATATCAGGCACCTGTTAACATTTACATTTCATCAGCGATGAAAGTAGCTTCTGACTATGATATGTATGCCAAGATAATAGGTATTACCGGGCCTGATATCTTTTCTCCAACCTATGAGAACATTATAGAGATTGTTAGTCCACTCGCAGTCGAAGTCAAGCTTAAGAACGCACCTACTGCGGGTGAGCAGTGGTATCTCATGATTAGCGACCAAGCTAGGACACAAACTAGAATCGTTACTGATGTCCCCATAACTCAGGCAATCACATTTGATAATGTGCCCCAAGACTGGCTTCCTCTGCCATTCTACATATTGATTTACAAGGCCGTAACAAGAGAAACTGTAGCCATATATCAGTCCTGGGACTCTACTTTTGCTGGTTACATAAAAGGAGTCTATATTCCTTCCTTCGGGTCATACTACTTCAATTGCTCGACTAAACTGTTTGAGAAAATATAAACTGAGGCGGTGAGTAATCTTGGCTAGTTCGAAAGAATGGTGGCAGCAATATCAAGAAGCATTACGCCGTGGCGATAAGGCAGCGGCCGCTGATGCTTTTAAGAGCTATTTGGAAGCTAAAAAGGCTGAGGGGAAAGGTGGCTCTAAACCAACTCTAGTTAATTTGAGCAGCAAAGCTAAAGATTACCCGAATGCTGTGCCTTTGGAGGATATCCCTCGCCTTATGCAAGAGAAACCTGAGTTTTTTGACCTGATGAAACGCGTGGTGACCAAGGAGAAGAGCTAGTGCCTAGACGTGCTACTAGAACCAGTTTTAGGAAAGGACAGCCTAGTGCTTTTAAAGGTAGGCGCCATAAAGTGAAATTACCGATAAAATACGGCAGTTCTTTAGGAGGTGATTAAAATTCCCGTTACTCTAGCGCTTGCGGATTTCGATTTGCCTACCAGATCGGCCAGCGGCTTCTGCTTAAGATACATCGCTCCCAGAGTTGAGCCATTCCAGCTTTTTGGTATGCTGGTGCGTCGGTTACCGTTCCAGCTGACAGCCCCCCAATCAGACATAATCATTGGGGTTGGCCATGGTAGCGAGTGCTACTCCGAGGATACTGAAATCTTAACAGATAATGGCTGGAAACTATTCCCCGAACTTAGTGCTAATGAGCGAGTTGCTACTCTTAACCCAGAAACAAACGGGTTAGAATACCAAACAATAAAAAGGCAATTTAAGTATCCTTATAAAGGAAAAATGTTTTATCAAAACGGTGCTGTAGATTTGCTCGTTACACCTAACCACAATCTCTACTGTAGTTGGATGGTGCATGATGGCAAATATAGACCTTTTACCTTAATAAAGCCAGAGGATTTAGACAATGGTCTCGCCAGAAGCCCAGAAAATGGTCAATTTATATCTACAGGTAAAACCAAGTCAAGGCTGAAGTACAAAAGAGATGCAAAATGGTTTGGGGAAGATAGAGAATTCTTTATTCTGCCATCCGTTCAGCGCATCTTCGTAAACCAATCCGGTAAATGTGGCTCAAGGGAAATAGAAGCTAAAAGAATATTAATGGATAATTTCTTACGGTTCTTTGGTATTTGGTTAGCTGAAGGTTGCACATCCCTTGGCAAAGGTAGAAGAAAACGCAAGAACGGGAATATCGGCAGCTACCTATTTTATAGAGTTACTATTGCCCAAAACAACGACCAAAAAAGAACATTGATAAAAGGGTGGCTTAAGCCAATAGCCGAAGAGGTCGGTTTTAAGTTCTGGGAACATAAAAACAAACATTCCCAAGGTTTTGAATTTAGGAATAAACAGCTATTCCAGTATTTAAGACAATTCGGGAAAGCTAAAAAGAAATACATGCCAAAAGATATAAAAGCCCTGTGCCCAAGGCAGTTGAAGATATTACTTGATGCTATGATAGTTGGAGATGGTTCTGGTAAAACCTATTCTACCTCATCAAAAAAGCTTGCAGATGATGTTCAAGAGATAGCATTAAAAATAGGTTACGCTGCCTCTGTATATAAAAGCCCTGTGCCCCATAGTGGTTATTCTCCGTATAGCGAAATGTATCTCGTTAATATTTGTGATGGTCCCCAAAGAGAACCTCTGTGTATGAAGAGCAAAAGGGGCTATGTTGATTATGAAGGCTATGTTTATTCAGTAGAAGTTCCTGAATACCATACCTTATATGTGAGGAGGAATGGCAAACCTTGTTGGAGTGGCAATTCAACTTTTACCGGGCAAAATGAGGCAGTAATCCTTGAGGTAGGCAAGTACGACCCCAAAGAAGTCAAAGGCAAGGTAATAAAACTACTATCATGCCAGACTGGAGTGGAGCTGGGACCTGACTTAATTAAGAATGGGGCAGCTAGCTTCGCTGGTTACACTGATGATTTTGTGTGGGTCTGTGATTCCGATTTGGCTTCAACGCCATGGGCTGATAAGGAGTTTGCCGGCAAGTGCTTAATGCCTGTTATCGATGGGTTGAATGCCCTTCTTGATGGCAAGACAGCCAGGGAGGCATTTGCTATAGAATTAAATGGCTATTCGAGAAACGCCGAGGAGGAGGAGGATGAGCTGGTAAAAGCCTGTCTTGAGTTTAATCGAGATAACGCCGTGCTGCTGGGTGATGGAGGTGCTTCTATAAAAGCCAGGCCAGCTTTGGCCTTGCCATTCAAGCTCATTCCTCCGCCGCCAATAGTAATACCCTATTAGTTAGGAGGTGATGCTTTTAGGAAATACTTGACAACATTAAAAAATCGTGTTTTACTTGAATTAGAGGTCAAATCAGAAACGGGGGTTAGCAGCCTTTGATGAGAAGGCGGAACGGCTAACCCCCGTGCCTTTTTAGAGAGGGCTGCCAGCCCAGTGAAGGAGGACAAAGTGGAGCTTAAAGATCCTAAGGAAATTGTGGACTCAGTTGTAGATGGGGCCATAGGGGCATTACAGTTCTTCCCAAGAGCTGCCGAAAAGGTGGCTAAAGTAGCTGATGCTTATGCCGTCAGTGCTAATAAGAACATCAGTGACCTTAAGGCAAAAATGCCAGATGAGCCTACAGTTCTTCCTCGCCTAGCATTGAGTGTTGTCGGCGAGACTATTGGTGCTGGCATTGGCATGTTTGAGGCTTTAATCAGCGCTGGTGCTGAAACAGCTTCAGATATTAAATCTCAGATTAAACGAGCAACAGGATAAGGAGGGAGTTTTGAAGAACATCAGAGATTTTTTGACCCAAGCAACATTACTCCCGGCGGCAATAGAAGCCAAGCTACCCGCTGGGGCACCAACCATCTCCACGATGCTGTTAGATGCTACGGGAAGAATTCCCACAGTCCCCGACTTTCCAATTGAGATTCCTGACCTGCCGGCAATACCAGAGCTTCCCCAACTACCTGAGTTCCCTGGCGCACCTGCCGGCCTAGGGAGATATGTGAGCGGGGTTACGGTGACCCCGGTTGGTAATACAGTCAAAAGGGAAGTCATTCCCTCACCAGCCGTTGGAGTGGTTCCTGAAGTAAAAACAAGGAGGGGAATGTAATGCAGACATCAGTAGTAGAAGCACTAAAGGCTCAAAACCTTTACAAGGAAACCGGGCGCATTATGGAGCAGATGGCAGTGACCATCACCGCCAGCGGAGAGCAAAAAGAACATAAGCTGGCAGAGATGGACTATCTCGACATCAAGACCTTCGCCGACGAGATGGATATCGCCCTGAAGCTCCAGAATGAGTATGTCCAGAGCCTCTACGCCAAGAACGCAACCAAGCTGGTAGATCTTATCAGGGCAGTCAATGTTGAGAGTGCCTCTGGCTTCAAGGGCGCGGTTGGCTCCGGCAGGCAGCTTGACGCTATCATGCTCAGGGCTGAGCAGTTCCAGGACCCGGATATATTCCCGATTGTCCCTACCTATAGAACAAGCTGGATAAGAACCATCACCGCGCCTATGGCAGCCGCCGGCCCAACCGTTTTCATTGAAAGTGATGTGGCTGGTGCGGCAGCCGGCACAGAGCTCGCAATGGCCGATGAGGAGGGCTTAGCTATTCTCGGTTTTGCCAACCCGGGGGCAACACTATATGTAGATGCCATCCAGCTTACCTACATCGCGCAGGCGTACAATATCCAGAACCTTGACTTTGAAATGGCCAACCCATTCGTCGGCGATTCCATCGTTGAGCTGAAGCAGCCGTTGCTCATCTTCCCTAAGGAGACGGGGCTGGTTAGGGTCAAATATTACCGGGCAGGTGTTGCTGACGAGCTGAGGCCGATAGGACTCTGGGTAAAGATGAGCTCGAACCTGAGGAACTTACTCACAAGCTAATAGCTTAAGAGTATCCCTATACCGGCACTGAAAATCTTAATCAGTGCCGTGCCAGTGGGTGCTTTAGCATCTGCTGAGACCTAACATAGGAGGTGTTAGAGATGGGAGCAGGATTTAGATGGGTTAAATTTATCTACGCGTGGTGCAAGGCTTTTAGCACACAAATTCTGGGGGCCATCAAGGCTAGCGTAATGGGAGGGGGTACCACCTACTTCGTTGAAGGTAATACCGGCCTCGACACCAACAACGGTCTCACCCGGGAGGCGCCGTTACTGACGATAGCCCACGCCCTGGATCTGTGCGTAGCCGGTAACGACGACACTATCATCGTTCTGGACCACTACCAGGAGACCTTCCCAATCACTGTAAGCAAGGCGAAGGTACATATCATCGGGGTCAATGTAGGTCAGCCAATGGTATGGTTAACCGCTGCCCTCGATACCGCCATCTTCGAAATTGAAGCGGATAACGTCGAGATTGCGGGCTTTGAGTTCGGTGCTGGAGCAACCCATGCCGCAATCGAGTTTACCGATCTTGTCACCGAAAGGGGTTACGGCCGTATTCATGACTGTGCATTCGGATGGATGCAGGCGGGGCAGGATGGAATTAGGGTGCCAGCGACCGCCGACGCTGCGGAGACCATCATCGAGAAGTGCTTCTTTGGTAATAACCTGACTCGTGATGGCATCCGCATCGAGCATAACATGACCCGTGGGATAATTCAGAATAACATCTTCCGTTCAGTGACGGGTGTAGGCATCAATGTTCTGGGGCAGATGGCTTTGGGGATTCTCAAAGGCAACAAGTTCAAGCTTCCTGCGAACAACGCCGGAGGAGCTATCACACTGAGTGCAGCAGCCGACGTCGCTGGTGAAATATATATTGTGGACAACGATGCTAACTTTGGGAATACCACTATGGTTGCGATACCATGGGTGGTAACTGGTGGGTCTACCATCGGTTGCACATGGGATAACAATAGGCGAGATGGTGCGGTAGTTTCGCCAGCGTAACCTTAGTAGCAAACTGAATAGTAAACGGGGGAGGGCTCATCCCTCCCCCAAAGAAATAAACTTACTCTCCGGAGAGGAGAGAGAAGGAGTGTGAGTTATGCTGGAACTCAAACCTATGCCCGAGGCGACTGTTACGCCCGGGGTCCCAAAACTTCTCCAGGAGGGGTTCTATGTGAGGTTCACCGACCAGTGGCCTCTCACATTACCCCACGTCAAGGGTAAGACCTTTCAGATTGAAAGGACCAACCAAGTCCCCTACGACATAACCCGCATAATTCCAGGTGGGCATTATGTAGATATTGACCTTTCCAATTCTGCAGGTGGGGAGAACATCTACCCTGAGAACACCAAGACCCTCTATGAGACGCTCATCGGATTTAAACCTGGTAATTATTTAGTCCACTTCTATATTCCCGCTGGTGAGTATGTCCACCGGCTTGAGCAGGCAGGGATGGTACCCAATGTTGCCTCAGCTACTAGACGCTATCTTGGTGCCCGCAAGCCCGAAGACAGCCCCTACGATGACAAGAGGATATTCACGTACTCAGTGAAGGATCTTGAACCACTTAGCCTGCGGCTTCTGGTCGATAATGGGGTAGCCTGGGAGAAGATGGTTTTGGGGCTAATTGTAAATAAGTGTTACCTGAAGGAGATAACACCAACGCCTGAGCAACTTGCCAGAGCCAAAAAAATTGATTACTACACTGAATTGAGATGGTGAGCTTAACACAGTTATAGGGAGGTAAACATGCCTAGTATAGTGGTAGATATGGGTACGTTGACAACCGAACCTTTAGTAACCGAGAAGCGTAATGCTAAGGTTAAACCCAGCCTGATCATGGTGGATAACGTCGATGCCCTTGCCGACTCTGAGCTGACTTTCCAGGACATCTTCAACACAGACGCCAGCATAGTAGCCGCGACCGGTGCAGCGGTAGCTGCAGTAGCAGGACAAGTAGTTAACCGCCTGAGAATAAATGTCTCAATGGCTGCCTGCGTCTCCATAAGAGATGAGCTGGAAGACATTAAGTTTTTAGGTGGAGCTCAGGTCCTAAGAGAGGAGGCCGGGGCACCGGCCCTGGATGGCGGTTGCCATGTGACACTCGGCTATGATTTAGAATAGCTCTAAAGGGGGGAATTGATGGTATATCCAGTGAAAAAATCCCTCTTCGAGGGGTTAACCACTATTGATGAGCGTGTGGACTTTGTTCACAACCAAGTCCTCTCTGTTCAGCTTGCGCTGAATCAACTATTAGAAAAGGAAGGTGTTCCAACTATGGCCGTAGTCACTAGAGAGGTTAATTTAAGAGCAAGCGTCCAGCCACTAACCGGTACCAAGGTGACCAAACCCTCACCTCTCACCGGGAAGATAGTCCAACTTATCCCACATTGGCCTGATGGCGCAGATGCCCTTGTAGATGTGGCTGTGGGGCACAAGGATACCTGGATCCTCCCCAACGAGGTTGACACTTTTATCGCCTTGAATGATGCTACCCCGGTTCTCACTGTTAATGAGTCCATCGAGAAAGGCGAAGAAGTCTGGATGATATTGAGGAACACCGATGGGGCAAACCCCCATGCAATAAGCTGCACTGTAACAATCATAGGAGTACCCTAATGCCAAAGATATTTACCGTTGAGCAAAGAGGCGTAGGCAAGCCTGATTACTCCAAGGAGATTTCCTTAGGGCAAATTAGACCGGGGCTTACCTTAAAATACAATCAAGGACTAAAGATTTGTGGACGGGCTTTTTCTGCCGTCAACACTGGCACGCATACCGCTGCTCCCCACGCAACCATTATGACCGATGCTGCCGCCTACTTCACTCCCAATACGCTGATAGGATTAACCATAGTAAATGTTACCGATGGCTGCTCCGGCGTCATCTTTGCCAATACCGAGACCACGGTTACTGTAGCTGCTTTGACTGGTGGCATCACCAATCAGTGGAATACCGGTGATGCTTACAATATACCATCGCCATTTAGTCATGTTACATTGCCCCTTGCAGCAGGTGCGACAGCTCATTTTATTGATTCCGAGACTGGCCTGGAGCTGCCCTTTACTGTCCCTGCAGGCTATACCCTATCTAGTATAAGCGCTGGTTTCTCTTTTACCCAAGATGCAATAATGTGGGGCTATTACGAAGGCTTCCTGCGTAATACTATTGGGGCACCCATTGGCGGCAATATGTTTTATGAATCAGAAGTTGTTACATGGGGGACGTCCCTTCTTGACCCAACTGCGGAAAGTGCTCACCCGGTCGATTTCCAGATAATCAATAAGGGGGGTGCTGATTTGGAGGGTGGTGTTGTTATTTTTGGCATACTTGAAGCGGTGGGGACTCCACCATTTCCAACCACTAAGACAGTAAGGTGTAAATTCTGTGACCATAGGGAGACGGTTCCGCGGGAAACAACAAAATGGATATGCCCCAAGTGTGGTAAACTGAATTTCTACTATAACCTGGCTAATTTCAGAGGGACAGTGTGAAAAAAACAATCTTATCGGTTATATTGCCAGAGTCAAGGCGTTTTTAGGAGATAGTTAAATGCTTGAAGCTGTATTGAGAAAAATATTACAGACCTTCTTTGGTAGTGGCGCCGATATAAGCGAGACCAATCCACTTCCGGTCACCACTGAATATGCCTTCCCCGGCACGCCATACAGTAACACTGATACAGCCGTTAATGATGACGCCAGGCGTTTTGAGGCTGCTGAACTGAAACTTAGGGATGTTGTGATAAAGGTTACTGATAATAATCAGTTATTAGGGGATGTCACTGCCCAGAACTTTGAACTGGCTGCCGGCGGGTCTATTGGTATTAGCTTCCTAGATTTGTCTCTATTCTACTTCCGTAATGCTACCCCCGGGTCAGATGGCACTGTCAGCGTATTTGGGACGAGGTGCTAACCGTGAGAGTGATTAGAGAAAACCTGGTAGGCTTATTCAAGTTCCTATTCATTCTCCTAGGTATTCTGTTCCCATTCAGGCTAAAAAGGGAGAGACCATCACAGACACGATACAGAAAAGAAACTAGCAGGGAAGAGCCTGTTAATCATAAATATGCTAGCTTCATTGGCCCCAGTGAGCCTCTCATCCCGACTGAACCCTGCTTCTGCCCTAAATGCCATGTGCTTGTGGCTTCTTTGAGGCGCACCAAAGAGGGTATCAAGATAATTCAGAATAATAGGGTGCTTGTTACTGTAGGGGGCAACTTTACGACTAGCGAGGGAGGAAAGGTTAGGACGGGCTTCCCAATGAAATGCCCTAACGGGCACACGGTGGAGGTGCAATAGTGGCTTGGATTAAGGAACTTGGACTATTCCAGACGGCTACTGCCATTGTATTGTCTAATGATACCCCGGCAATAGTGAGGGCTCTAGCTAGGGTAGCTAAGGTGGCTCTTGGTGCCCTGATACAAGTGTGTGATGAAGTCGCTGACCAAGTTGAAATAAATGCCGCCATTAATGCCTTGCCTGTCTATGCAGGTAAAAGACATGGCAGGATTGTTTTCGTAGGTGGAATGTTCCGCACTTCTGATACTATCAACGTTGATGGTGACATTACCCTTGAAGGGCAGATGATGCCTATACCTACTTATGACTCGGGAACTACCATACGGAATGAGAACATAGCCGGGGCAGATGCCTTTCACCTCTTGGCTCCTGGTGGCTTTCCTGACCACGTGATAAAAGTTGTCCTCAGGAATATGTGTATTAGAGGCAATGCTGCCTCTGGGCACGGAGTATATGCTGATAAGGTTCACTTCACCCTCTATAACATAGTGCTTTTGTCTCATGGTGGAGATGGAATATATGTAGAGGCTTGCTGGGGTGGGAGTATTATAGAGAGTGACATCAGAAATAACGAGGGTGCTGGAGTTTCTTATAATAGGGATGCTGTTACTGGGCATACCTGTACCTGGCAGCTCATAGACCACTGTAATATCGGCCATAACCACACAAATGCTGACATCTACATGCCTGACTACACAGCGGAGCTGATAGTCCGAGCCTGTTACTTTGAGCATGGTGATGACATTGGTGCGATACACCACATAGAGATAGGTGGAGGCTCGAATGTTACAATATGTGATGGCTGCCGGCTCGCTGCCAATTACAATATTGCCGCTACTCCTATCCATATTAGTAACGGTGGCCGTGTCAGGATTACGGATAACTTTATAGGTGGCGATGCAGCCAGGTGCATAGAAATAGCCATTGGAGTATCTACTGACATTATCGGGAACGACTTTATTGCGGGCTGGACAGAGTGGTGTATCCACTGTTCTGTCACTGGCGGCTCGGTGCTGATTGATGATAACTACTTCCCTCTTGACCAGGACACATACCCTGATTGCATCATAGCAAGGCTTGTGGCTGATAACGCAATCTTCACTAATAATAGGGCAATAGCCACAGGTACAGGCAACAACAGGACTGCGGTGCACCTCATCAATGTTGACAACTGCGTTGTAAGTGATAATATCCTCCTTGGTCCATTCGATAATACCTGGATACGACTGGATCCTGGGAATTACTGCACATTAGAAGGTAACACTATTGAGGGTGCCAGTGGACTAGGCATCTACTTGGCCTCAACAAGTTCTTACAACACAGTAGTAGGCGATATCTGCCGTGGCAACAACATCGGGATTGAGCTGGGTGCAGACTCACATCATAACACAGCAAAGAGCAATAGCTGTCCGAACAATGCTACAGTAGGGATTAGTAACAATGGTACGGATAACATAACTGATGTAGCTGCCCACTCAATTGCCCTTGACCTCTCTGGAGGAGCAACGGACATAGAGGTCTACCATGCCAAGGTAGCATGCTCCTTCTTTGGCTACGAGATACTCTATACTGAGGCATCTTCTGTCAATGCTGGTGTCAATGTGAGGATAGGCAGGTATCAGGATGGGGTAGCCTTAGATGATGATTATTTTGATGTTTCTGTTTCTGAGGTCAGTAAGAACAAGGGCTACTCAAAGCAGTTCGATCGTGCTGATTTGACCCAATCAGTGATTGCTGCTGGAGACACAATAACAGCTGGTATTGCTGGTGGGAAGGTAGGTACTGGTGAGGTATTACTCATCCTACAGATAGCGGAGACGGGGTGATGGGTAGGATAGTATATGTAGACAATGCAGGAAATCTAGTCCCGCCCTCAGGTCTTGGGTTCACTTTCACAGAGCTAGACGGTACTGATACCCATTCAGTGGGGGTTGCCGCCACTTTTGAAGATTGGGATTTGGCAGCTATTATTGGTGCAGGAGCTAAATATGTTAAGATTGCCATTTACAACGCAACGGGTGGCTTTCTTACCTTTGGCCACCGGAAGGATGGCAGTGGGCTAGTTAGGACAGATGTAATACAGGCTGCTTCCAACCGAGATGGTGTATGTGAATGTGACGCAAGTAGGGTTATTGAGTGCTATGACAGCAGTGCAACCTTTGACCTAATTTTCAGGATAACGGGTTATTGGAGCTAGGAATGACCAAAGAAGCGATAGACCAGAAGTATCTTGAGCTACACAGCCAGCTGGGGCTTGAGTTCTTTGATATTGTTGACGAGGATTTACCTACCCAACATAGGGTATTGAAAGCTGGTAAGTCTATTGGTAAGTTCAACTTAGCGCATGGCGAGTTATGGCGAAACCACGAAGCTGAGTTGATTGCGGGTGGCTTTATGGAAGCACCACCTCCACCTCTAGAACCTGTTCCTCCCTTCGAACCTCCGCCAGGGGTAAGTGAGAAAGTTGGCTATATTGAGCAGTTCCTCAAAAGGTTATATGGGTGAGGAGATAATCAGTGGCAGCTGGTGTAATCTATAAGGACAATGCTGGTAGACAAGGGAAACCAGTCCTCCTTAAGGGTGAGGGGCTGGTCTATATTGAGCTTCGTCCCGACCTGGACTTTGAGACCATCAGGGGCAATGTTGGCATCCCGACGCTAGAAACACAAGGGATATTCCGTGGTTTCAGCTTACCCCTATGGGTTGCTGATAATAACGAGGAGCTGTTTGCCACTATCTGTGTGCCTAGCAGGTGGGATGGTGCCAGCGATATCTATGTCCATCTCGATTGCTGGCTGGCTTTGGCAGAGGTCAACAAAAACTTCAATCTACAGGTGACATGGGAGCACTATAATCCAGGGACGGATGCTATCCCAGCTACATCAGCTAATGTTGAGGTAGAGACAGTAGCTAATGCAGCTCAGTTCCAGAGCTATACGGTCGAATTTACGCTGGCCTACGGTGACTTGTTGGCTGACGACATTATAGGTCTGCGGATACGAAGGATTGCCGCAGTAGGAGCCGAGTGTGTTGGAGAAATAGTAATTAACCACTATGGAGTAATATTCAGAAGGGATAAACTGGGGGTGGCAACACCATAAGAGAGAGGTTAGATGAAATTGCTTAATTCGCCAATAAAGTTTATGGTATATGCAGTCTCTCACGCAATCCGGCATCCACGGACACCGATAACCTACTGTTATTGTTCTTCCTGTAAGCTGCGCTTTAACGGAATAGAGTGTCCCCAGTGCCGTTCTAAGGTTGGTCATTCACCTGAGAATACGCAGGAGTCACCTATTCCCTGGTGGGGTTCCATAGGGGTTATTATTCTTGGAATTACTTGCTGGATTTTAGGTGCTTCAATACCAGTAGCAGGGTTGGACGAAGCTGGCAGGGCTTTGGTCTACATCCCCTTGGGGAACATCTTCGGGATGAGCCTAAGGCGCTAAGAGCTCCTCCGATAATTGACCTCTCCAAACCTCCTCCAGTAAAGGGCTATAAACAAAGTCACTAGGTAGAGGCACAATATTCTTAGGCAATATCCTCAACTTTGCTCGCCAGAATATCTCAGCACAAGCCTCAGAACAAATTTGGCGTTCGTCCCGATGCCAAGCTAGAGGAATTGGTAAGTGCAGCTTCCCCATGATAATTCGGGGCAGCACCCACCTGGCTATAGCATAGTAATCATAATAGCTCTGGGAGTCGCTAGCTAGCTTGACTGCTTCTTTCAAGACTTTAGGAATCACCTGCCGGTACCCCCTCTTTAGCCGGAGGACCACAACTTCCTGCCCATAACGGTTAGAGAGGGATTGAATTACCGCTCCACGGCCATTCGACTCAAATAAAAATGGGAACCTCAGTGTTTGATGCTGCTCGGGGCTAGTAATTATCCGAACCTTTCCCAGATACATAAACACATGTTCATAGGGACTGCCCATTGCCCACCGCTTTATTATGGACCAGGGGTCTTTACGAAGGTTGGCATTTACCAGAACATCACCTGGCTCAAGTTTGAAGCTCATTTCTCACCTCCGAAAGATAATCGCTATTATTTTCCCTCGAGCTTCTTCAGCTCCGCGTAGGTTTTGAGCCACTCTATCTTTACTGGGGCTAACCAGCTCTCACTAAACGCCGGGAAGATTGGCAGGGCGCCGGCAGCTAGAGCGACCCCTAACCCTGGCGCCATAGACTTTTTGGGAATCCCTAGCAGATCCCTAACCTTCGCCCACTGGCTACTGGAAATATGCCAGGCTTTGAAGAAGTCCCTTATGGTCATCGCCTGGTAATCGGCCATTAGCTTTTCACGATTCTCTCCCCAGTACTCTAGGGAGCGCCTCTTGAGATAATGTCTTTTCTCCCCTGGCGCCGGAGTGGGAGCTGGCTCCTCCTTAATAACTTCTGCCGGTCTATCAGTAAAAGCAGCGGGGATAACAACGCCGGCTTTCTCCCATTTTCTCCTTAAGTAATAGAATCGCCCCCTCGGCATACCCCATTTCTTCTCTACCTCAACGATTGACATCTGCCCATAGTCGGCCAGTATTTCTTGCCTGTGATCATCTTTCGGTTCGCGGCAATAAGTACCAACCCAGGCTCGCAACGTCGTCATCGGGATCCGGGTCCAACCCTCCACTTCTCTAACACCTTCGGCCTTCGCCAGCCGAGCAATCTCAGCTTTATCCACAGCAGGCAATTCCTTAAGATCCACCTGGCTATGTTTATCCTGCCAAAGAATTTTGGGCTGAACCTTACTATCAGCAGGGAAAGTTCTTATTTGCCCACATGATAAACATGCCCTGGTTACATCACCCGAGCTCCATTCATGGTTACAATCTATGCTCACTTTTCCTCCTTTGCGTATAACGCCAATTACACGCCCCCACTTTCCCCCAGCATCTTCACCAGCCGTATCTCATGGGCTGATTTCAGCTTCTCCAGCTCCTCGAGCGTGGACTCAGCCACCTTGATAGATATATTGTCTGCAGTCCCCAGGACTTCATTCTTGGCCATTATTATCCGGGGTCCGAGATCCACCGACATATTGGTCACCTTATCAACTGGACCTATAATCCCGTTACTCATCTTCACCCTCCTTCTCTTTCACCTACCAGCTTATCCCACCGGTCAGGCTCTATATAGACAAAGGGCAATCCCCAGTTCTTCTGGGCATATTGCTGTAAGTCCCCTGGGTCTAACTTTCGCTCCTCTCCACCAGCCTCCTTATAAAGTCGTGCCAACCCTTCCTCAGTGTAGTCCAAAATTACAGCTCCCTTTTCACCAAGCCCGGTGACTCTCACTATCCCCTCGGAGATTGCCCAGGGAACACCAAAAGGAATCTCCTTGACCTCGGTAACCACTGCCGGCGCCGCTGGAATCGGTATCTTGATAGTTATCGCTGGCAGAGGGTTATCGGGAATCTCTAAATCCACCCGAAAGACATACTCTAGGGGGCTTGCCGACGAGCTCTTTCTAATTTTGCACTCCCCAGTCTGAGAATTAACAATTAGGTATACTATCCGTTTCACTTTAGTCCTCCTTCTCTCCAGGCCCGAGCAAAAAGCCCTTCCCTGACATTACTTCAAACATGGTTTTCCCCTCTCCAATAAGCACATAACCCAAGAATATCTCCTCCATCTTCACCATTTCCGTCTCGAGGAGTGCCATCTGAGCTGATACCCAATGGAATATATTTCGCCAGGCTACTCGGTAAGCATGGTCATCCCTAGCATACCCAGCTGGTATCTCCCGGTCAGCTACCTGCCTCTTTAACACTCTCAGGGTAGATGCAGCATCAATAGGTAACCGGATAGGCAGCTTTTTCCCGTCAGGCATCGGGACCTCAAAGGAGAGCGCCTTGATCCTGCCATCGTCGCCATATTCCATCATTACCGCCCTGGCTCCATGCTCAACGAGCTTAGCCTGTATCTGTGATATTGTCCTGGAGACAGGAACCTTAGTCGAATAATCGAGCAAACCCATAACTTACTTCCTCCTTCGCTTCCGTTTTTTGTCTCGTTCCCGCCTACAAGCTCTGCAATAACGCATGCCCCTATAATAGATAGTGTTGAATAAGTCAAACGGATGCCCATGAATACAATGCGTCTGCCGAGCATGGCGCGCCGCAGTTGTTTCTCCTCTAAGTATGTGGACCTGCCTTGTTACAGGTTCTTGATGGTCCGGTCGGACGCACCAGCGGTTCCTGCAAAGATGATCCAACTCCTTGCCATCTGGTATAGGCCCGATAACCAGCTCATAGAGAAGCCGGTGGACAAGAAACTTCCCACCTTTCCGACCGTCCACACCCAAATAGGCGTAGCCATCCTTTGAGAGGATATCTGTCCATTCCCAACAGTCATCCTCGCCCGGGCCTTTCACCACCTTGCTCCATAGGCGATTAAGGTCTTTCTCAGTCAGAACAGGACTCATCTTACTCAAAAGTGGCATAGCTACCCCCTTTCCTCCGGGCGCTGATACGGCAATCCCAGTGCCTTATATATTGATTCCTCAGTGTCGCCGGCGATCCTCTCCCCATTCTCATTAAAGAGGCCTTCACCCGAAGCAGCCAAGTGCCAGCCTTTCTTCTTGGCCAAGCTACATAGGCGAATATTCGACTCTTTACTCCCAGTCCTAATGAGGAGCAGTGTTGCCCAAGTCCCAGGTGAAGCGAAATACAAGTCAACTTGGGCGCCGTTGTAATCGAACCGCTTCAGCTTCTCACCACTCAGCTTGGGCTGGAAGGGACGGGCCAGAGCTAGCACCTCGCTCTCCAGGTTCCAGGGATCAGAGGGGATAAGGACGATATCAATATCTCCAATAGAAGCCTTTTGCCTCCGAATAGAGCCGGCCACCTCAATTTTCTGGCAGTAAGGTTTAAGCCTAGCAACAACCTCATTTGCTATTTCTACTGCTTGTTCCAGTCGCATCATATTAGCCTCCGTTGTTCCTCTGAAAATCTTTGCTGTAAGCCAGTTACCGGGATACCCCGCTCATTCAGAACCTTCATCTTTTGCCAATAAGCCAAATCCTCCTCTGGTATCTGGGTTTTTAAATGCCCCAGGAATCTACCATGCTCATCATGCAAAGCTGTACCTGGAATCAGCCGCCTATCGTGCTTATTTTCATAAAATTCCAGTAAAAGCTCAGCTTGCTCTCTTTTCAGCACTAAGTGTGGAAGACAATTCTTGAGGATAACTAATATAATGGGCCAAGCTACAGCCTGCCACCTATAAATCACTTTCCTTCTTCCTCCCCTCGTTGTTCTCACTATAGAGCTGTGAGCAATCCTTGTATTGAGATAGTCGACCAACCTATATTGGGTATTGCTTACTAAAATATAAGGGTTCAGAGACTTTGTATTATCTCTCTTATCACTGACGAGGCTTAAGCCGATTGTTCCTTCAGAATCTATAACCCCAGCAACATAAGCCCATGTAGTATCCTCAACGAGAGCTTGAGTCAGTTCGGCTTCAATAAGTCGTTCCTTGTGAGCCTCATGCGGATTTTGGGTGGCTATTTTCCGTGCTATTTCCAGTTTCAATAATTTACCTCCTTGTCACTTTCAATTTCCGCCCTTCTTAGATTCTCGTTCCCGATCTCCCTCTCATGCAGAGGGCAAACATGCAACCACACCTTCCTGCCATTAGGATAGGTCTTGAACAGCCCATACTTGGCCTCGTTTTGACAGCCCTTCACCTCACATTGACCTAATTTCTTCATCACTTCTCCTCCTTTCTGCGTGTAACAGCCCTTATACGCTTAGCTCTAGAAACGACTTCATCGCCATCCTCAGGTCATCAGCCTCTCGTTTAGGGATAAGATAGGCTTCGATGGTTTCCTCGCCACCCTCTGGTAGCTCATGGCACCAATCAGTCAGTTCATGAGATTCAATAAACTCAGCGACGAAGCCGATAAGCTTTCTTATCAAAGCTGCTTTCTCTTTCGAGTACTCCAACTCAATCTCCTTCGCGTGTAACGTAGGTTATACGCCAGTGTGCCCCGGCACAAATTCAGGCTGCTTTACTCTTGGTACATTTGGGCCGGGCAGCTTCATCAGCTCCTGCGCCCAGTATGACACGCTGCTGGGACAGACCTGGCACCAGGACCCCTCAGGATTGCTCAGGCAGCTCTTGGTCTTTTTACCATTCTCAATGTAAAGGCAATCATGATAGCCCTTCGCTTTTAGCTCCAGGCAAAGGTGGTGAAGCCTCTCCTGAGCCTCGTTCCAACGGTCCCACTGGTATTCTTTCTCCTCCCCCTCTTCCATCTCCTGAATTTGGAACCTGACCTTGGAGAGTTTATCATTGCCCTTTATCACCCTATCCCTCAGGGCAAGGATTTCAAGAGCATAACTAGGTGGTTCACTAGGTGGTTCATTAGCTAGTACATTAGGCCCTTCTTCACCAGGGTTCGACCCCGGGTTAGGGTTGGGATGACATTTTCCACAAAACCAGTGGCCATCCGGAGTCAGCCACCAGTTGTCTGAGCCACAGGCAAAGCAGGCTTTGGTCGGTCTTTCCATCTTATCTCACCCCTTAAATTTATCTTCAGCCTCAACCAGATAATAAGTGAGCAGGTTGATTGCTCTGGCTACTTTGCGTTTGACTAACAAGTGAACCTTCTTCCTATCTGCTTCCATAGTTTCTCTGGTTTCCCCCGGGTATAGCTTCTCTCTCCCATAAAGCAACGAATGATGCTTTTGGCATAGGTAAACACCCACCTCATAAATTTGGGGTATTGGGTGATGCCAGTCTATTTGTCCCTCGGCCGAACCGCAAAATTCACATTTATGCATTTTTAGCCCGTAGTATAGATTTCCCTCAAAATCGCCCCGGTAGTATAGCGTAGTATAGTTTTCCTAGGCACGACTTAGCTTTGTAGTATAGATTTCGCTCTCTCTTTAATTATACTATTCCCTCTCTCTCTTTTTTTTACCTCTTTTATTCAAATTTCAAAAAACTCTCCTTAGGAACATAAAAAACTATACTACCTAGCTGGCTTGTAGCTAAGAAAACTATACTACGGAGGCCTAAAACTATACTACGGAGGCAAAAACTATACTACCGTTTTAGATCTCCATGTCGATTTCCTTTTCTCCTTGCTCCTTCAATTGGATTCCTGTCCAGCCGGTTGTTTGTGCTCCCCTGGGGCCTCTCCTCTGGAATGTGGCATGTACATTCTTGGCATTCTTCAATGCTCGACCAAAGCTCTCTTTCCCAATCCGAGGGATGTTTTGTTTATCACAGTAATCAATGAAAGCGTCATAAAGCTCGTCTTTTGATATCCATGCCAAGTCACTCGTTTCACATACATCTTCAACAAAGGCGTAGAGGGGGTCAGAGGCCCTTTGATGCCATTCAGCAATTTCATCCGGGCTAGCTTCGTAGCTATATCCTTGCTTCTTAAGTAGTCTTTCTAACCCCTGCAGGGCTATATTCAATAAGCCACTCATCTCACTTTTCTGGGTTAATTTCTGGATTAAACGCTTATCCGCCTTGCCTCCCTCAAATTTGTTTGGGAAGTTGATAAAAATCCACCTTCTCCAGAAAGCAAGGCTATCCTCATCTACCTTGGGTGGTTTATTGGTGGAATAGATAAGGCGGGCTGTATTATTAAAGCCAAAACGGTCCTTGAATTTCTTTTCAGCGCCTATGGTGTCACCCCCGGTCAGCATCTTGAATAGTCCCACATGTGGCATCTTAGTTGAGGGGATATCAGCGTATATGTTAGCCAGTTTGCCAAAAAGGTCAGCTACAGCGAATCGTTGGCTCTCAATAGTTTGCAGCGCTATATTGCTGCAGTTTTCCATGCCCAGGAAGTGTTTTAATAACTCTAGAAGAGAACTCTTTCCATTAGCCCCATCTCCCAGAAAGAGGAAAGCGCGTTGTACTGTATAGTCAGGAATCAGGCAGTAGCCGAAGAGTTCCTCTATTATCGGGATATCCTTTTCTCTCAGGACCTCGGTGAAGAATTGTTGAACCCGGGGACAATCAACCTGGGGGTCATAGGTCACTGGAATTCTGATGGTAGATAGAAGTTCTGGGGTGTGAGAGCTAAGTTCACTGGTACGGATGTCGTAAAGTCCATTCTGTAAATTCAGGACCCATTTCTCCTGGTTAAACTTCCTGCGGGCGACATAGGTGCTACGTTTGATATGCCCAATGACTTCATTGACATTATGGATAGTCATAAACTTTTTGGGTACCCGCTTTTCACATTCTTCTTTAATGGTTGCTTCCCCTAGTTGTATATAGATACCATCTTCATAGATGAGGCATTCCTCATTATCTCTGAATGTTTTAAAGGAATACTCAGCGAGCAAATCATTAACTAACTTCGGTAGATCCAGGTGCCAGCCGGTTTTATCATGATAGAGGTAAATGCCGTATTCCTCTTTGGTTGCCAGTCTGAAAGCTAAACCAGCGGGAGACTTGAGGCCCAATTTCTTTGCCAGGCAATCCTTTGAACAAGTAAAGCCTATATTGTCGCAGAGATGGGGGCTTTTCCCCTGCTTTCTTTGCTCGTGGGCTTCCTCTATTTTTTGGTTTGTTTCTGCCTCTGTGTACTGGGGGTATGGCTTAGATAATTCATGGGCTGTTTCTTCCCCCACCTGGCCGAAAACGGCCAGGTTATGAACCATCGCCCACCAGTATGGCTCGGTTAAAGTGGCGGCATTGTCGCGGCAATACTGAACGAAAGCACAATTCTCTAAGAGCTTCTTTACTGCTATTTCATTGAATTTGGCTGACTGCTTTCCTTCTATGTGTTCCTCGGCTGGGGCAGGTTTCTTGGGGGCTTCTTGGGCTAGCCGTGCTTTCAGACCAAGCTCAGCCACGCACTGCTCTATGAAAGCGGGCAGATTCTTGGGCCTGGCTATAGACTCAACGCCGATAGCTTCATAGAGAACACCCGAGGGGTGTAATGAAGGGGGGACAGCGATATAGTTGCCATCTGCACGAATCTCAAGCCATGACTTATTATCCCCCCTGGCAATGATTTGGCTCGGGATTAGAGTGTTTGACCGTAAATATACATGCACCCCTCTGGGAGTTTTGACAACGAAGGTAGAGGCTAAGAGCTTATCCCACAGCTTTTGGCCGAAGAACTCACTGGCGCCATCTGGGGCATTGAAACAAAGAGCGACAAGCCCATTGGAAGCACCCCCGCAGATTATGGCGACATTAGTTGGTTTACCTTCCTGAAACCATTCGGCCAGTTCAGTAAAGGTAGGAGCTCTACTTTGGGATGGTTCCCATTTAACTGTGCCTTTTTTTTGTCCCCACAGTAAAGGGAAGTATCGCAGCCGCTCTTTTTCATAGAATTGAAGAGCCTTCTGTAGTGCTTCCCAATTGAATTTAGGAATAGCCATCTAAAGCCCCTAAAACTCCAAATCCAGCGGTGCTTTAGTTGGTTCCTGCTTCTCCTCCTTATTTTCTGGTGTTTTTGTTGGGGCCTCAGCTGTCGGGATTTTTGGCGGTGATAGTTCCACCGGAGCTGCCTCTTTAGCCATCAACCTATCCCTTTCTTCTTCGTTATAGAAGGGGGTACCCGTTGAGGTATAGCCGAGAGGCTCGGGTCCAGCTTCCTCCTCAGGCCTTCCTACCGGTAGTGAGATTGGTGCACCAAGTAACTTGTTGGACTCAATTTGTAGTTCCTTAACCCTGGATTCATCGGTGATGAGCTGGACAATTTTGGGGTGGATAACATAGGTCGTGCCAAACGACGTGTTCTTTTCCTGGCACTTGATGTTTACGAGCGCTCGATAGTATTCCCCGCGCAGAGCCCGGTTCATCTTAAGCTGGGTTATGAGGTGCCTCGATGCCAGAGCAGAAGTGCCGTGCGCCCTAAGTATAACCGGCATGAGATCGTGATCAATGTCTATCCCTAATATCGTGTAGTTTAAGCAGCATTTTGTTCTTCTCTCTGCCGCATCAACACTCCAGGGCGCGTCAAGCCTGTCGGGGCACTGGAGGCAATCATCATTATAAATACTGATGTTGTTTTTGGCGTCCATTGAGGCACATACTGGGCCGGCGTCGCTTATCTCAGTGCCCCATTTTGTCCTGCCCATCATGATATCCACTACTACTATGTTGAGTTCATCGGCCAGCTCGTCTGTGGTCTTGTTGAAGAATTGCCCTGGTTTCCCACCGAGCCCTTTGGCCCAATCTCCGCCTACCTTCTGTAGTAGAGTCCAAGATGGAATTGCCATTTCATTTGGTCCATACTCGTCTAAACTTCGTCTAGGTTGTTCACTCACTGTAGAATTTCCTCCCTTTTATTTTGTTATTGTTTAGCTACCGGCAAAGAAAGCGATCTGCTGGGTCTTGAGTGCCAGTACTGCTGTTGCACCAGCTAGTCGGCGCCTGGCCATATCACTTTTTATTTCATTGTTCTCCAGTAGAAACGCAATGTCTTTTTGCTTGGCGATGGCCGCTACGAGGTCCTCGTTCTCCGTTCTCTGCTTCTGGAGCCAATCTTCTTTATCTGCCAGGGTTAATTTTTTGCCAGCTCCATTTGCCTCGGGTGACTGAGCCCGAATCTCCGCCAGAAGCCTTTTTACCTCCTGACAGTCTCCCGTTGAGGAGAGGTAGCCCCGGTTCAAGTCTTTGAAAGAAGCTGCCTCCCTTAGTGCTGTTTCGAGTTCGTCCTCATATTTATGCAGCTTCTCAATCAGGTTTTTGGTGTCCAGGCTTTTCAGTACCCTTATTTTTTCTTCTGGTTCCATCTTTTACCTCCTTTCTTAGATTATTTAACACTCGAGAAGATAATGTTTGCTCCCCGGATTGTCAGGGCAGTCATGCGGGTTATCTTTGCCATCCGGGAACTTATCTTCTGATAGTTGCCACCTGCTTGAGATCCCCGTAGGGCCGATACTGTTGGCATGAGCTATTGCTTCTTCCTGGGGCATGTTCGTGCAAATTGCCCAAGACACCAGTCCTTGATGTCCAAGTGTAAAGAAAGTCACTTCTGCCTTTTTCTTCCCCATGGTTACCTCCTTTAATTCTCAACCGGTATCATCCTTGGCTTTCTAGCTTAGCCAAAAGTGCTGCCTTGCAGATGGATTCGGGGAATGCTCTTCCAGGGCTTAGTTCTGCCAACAACTTGTAGAAATTCTTAGTGAGATTACTCATGAGTAATTGCTCTATTATTTCACCGGCGAATTGAATGTCTGTAGAGTATGCTTTAATCCTCTGATTCCTCTTTATTTCCCCAACACCAAAAATTTCCCTAGCTATTAAACTGTCAAATTCATGTCCTACTTTCATTGCCAAGATCTCATCTCGGTTGACTTCCATGGTTTGCCTCCTTCACTTCATCAATGACTAACTCCCACACTCCTGCTTGCTGTCGAGCTACTCTAAGTACCTTAATTGTGAGTATCTCTCCTTCCTTCCATACTCTAGGATGAACTACTATTAGCTTTATCACGTCAAACTCCTCTCTTTAGTCGATGGTCTCACCTGGTAGTAGAGGGATACGATAGTTGTGAGATTTACTACGCAATCGGTCAACGCATTTCATGGCTTCAATGCCTAGCTGGTGAGCTTCGTTTCTCTCAGCATCAGTAAAGTTTGGATTATGGTCATTGTGGATAGTTTCGATTTCAATAGCTTTTTCCAGTCTCATTTCGGTCTCCTTTCGTCTCACCTGGTAGTAATGTTTCAGGCTTAATCTCGGTACTTCAATTGCTCACCATCATAAAGCAGGTCCAGATTGAAGTCCTTGAGTGAGAATCCGGGGTTGCTCTTGAGCTTCTCAAAGACCTGGGCGCTGACAAAATTAACCAGGCTGCTCGGCATATTTTTATTCCAGATTAAAGGCGGGTCTTCCATTGCGCCAGCTAACTTGCAGATGGTCTTGGTTATGTTCAAGCCCCGTATCAGGATGTTTGCATCGTATTCAGATACTCCCAGAAATTTGGCAAACTCCTCGAGAGGAACTTCTACTTGCTCCCCCTCCTCATTCAACTTATAAGCTCGGTAATCAGGCATCATAAGCTCCTATTCTTCGTAGGATGTTGAGCTATACTCTAAACCTTCTAGCCAACTATGATTTCAACCGGCACTCCAAGTAAGGCTAAATCACCAGTGTCCAACTCTGCAGAACACTCGGGGCAGCGGATGGCTCGGGTTGCTTTATCATCTTTCTGCCAGCTCTCTCCGTCCCATGTCATCTCCTCTTTTACGACCTCGAGATAATCCATCTCGCAGCCGCAGTAAGGACAAATATTGCTCATTACTCCTGTTCCTCCTTTCTATTCTCAAAGGAATGTTTAGCGTTCTGCCTCGGAACGCTGCTTCTTCCATTCAATTTCATGCCAATGCTTCCTGGCTTCTGGGTCAGGTTCGGCCAGTTCAAAATTCTGGCAAACCATAATTTCTGCTAGTATAAAGCCACCACCTTGTTTACCGACTGCATCAAAAACCTCTCTTTTCTGTGTTTTAATGAACATTCTATACATTGCTTCCTCCTTCTAGCGTTCTCGATAAGAACGCCTCTATATCCAGGTGAATTGAATACGATAAAAAGTGTAATTCTCAATAGGCTGAAAGCGATAGCCGGCTCTTTTCAGTGCCAGTGCCAGTTCGCTAATACTGTCAAAGCCACCCCGCCGGGCATCGTCTATGGTGAGGCCATCCAAGATAACCACGTCCATAGAGACGAGCTCTACAGTGCCTAATACTATGCCATCCAGGACGACTTCCAGCCGGTCGCCGGCACTAACTCGCCCATTGATGATGGCATTGGTGATACTGCCGCTCTCAGCTCGCAGCGTTTGGGTAACCTGGCGTTGCTCTAGCTTGTAGGCGGCAGCAGGACCAAGTACCCGGGTGGTAAAACGAATTTCTTCATTAGGCATTAGGCTACCTCCAACGGTAGCTTTGTCTGCTCGATGTAGGCTGTGCTGTTCGAGGATCCCCTTGACTTCTTCTTCGGTGGTCTGGTGCAGTGCCTCTCGGTTGACAGCTCCGGCACTTCCATGGTAAAAGCCCTGACAAACACACTTGCATCGAGTGCCATGCGCCTCATGGCATCTACTCGAGCAGGTTCTTTTTCTACCCATAATATTGTCTCCTTTCTAAAACCAGCACCGGGAGCACCAGTCGCCTTAATTTAGGGTGCAGGGACGTTTGAGAAGGCGATTTTGAAACCGGTTGAAGCTTCTCCGGCAGCGACCCCTGTCGTACAATTGATAAATTCGTCAAAGATGTAAGTTCCAGCGGCACCGAGAGGAATACTCGTCCTCCAGTTAGTCATATCTACAATTATCGTGGTGCCAACAGGAACAACTGCCTCGTCTGTGCTTGTCCTACACACGAGTTTGACCTCATACTCAGCGTATAGGGGGTCCTCATCCAGTTCCAGCCAGAGGTGCATGCCCGCGCCATCGGGGCCTAGCGCTACCGCAACATGATTTGGCCAGACTCCACTAAAACCTTGACCTCCAGCCACTAAGTTTTGAAGCTCAATGTCGGGTGCGATAACAGTGCCATAATCCTTGGGTTCTGGAGGTTCGGTGATGGTCTGGGTGATGGTCTGAGTGATGCTAAAGTATAAAGCTGCCACAACTACTGTTCCGACAAGAACGCTGGCGATTATGCCAAGGGGTATTCCGTGCCATGTCTTTTTGAAAAGTTTCTTCATACATTGTCTCCTTTCTTATTTTTTGCGCCTGGTGCTCCCGCTGCCGGTTTTATATCTGTTACCATCCCTCTTGACAATGTGGGGTAATTAGGGATAAAATCAAATAGTGATTGGGTTTTTTGTTTTTCCCTAATCACCTCCTTTCTAAGGGGCTGCTGTCTTTTCCACAGCAGCCTTCTCTTTATTTAGCCTCTCTATTTCGCTCTGGGGGATAAACAAAATACCGCCGAAGTTGATGTTAAGAATCGTCCCAGCATCAATCCAGCGGTAGACGGTAGTAAAGTGTACGCCGATTTGCTTTGCAGCTTGGCGCACTGTCATGAAGTCAGTAGTTTGCTTTTGTGTAACCACGCAACTATGATAGCATAGCTAATATGGTATGTCAAGCCCCCTGAGGACAATTTTTAAGAGGGGTTTTTTAGAGGTTTAACCTTGCTAAGTCCTCCAACCGCCTCTTTTGGCTGATTTTTACCCCCAGCAGCTTGTCACTTGAATAGGAGACGCACTAGAATTGAAATCTAGGCGTTTTGGAGGGTGGTCAATGGTTATTCTACCTTGGCTCTCACTCTTGAGTTTTACCGGGAGACAAAAGTCGGGAATCGCTTGCCTTGGCTCCGAGCTAAAATCTGCCCCAGTGTGAGCTGCCCCCAATTTCGGGCATAGTAATCTAATAGGCTGAATACTCTCTCGGCTTTGCCGCTGAGATGTAGAACAACTGTTCTTTTCCCCATTTTAATTTACCTCCTTTCAGCGTTCCCCCTTAGAACGCTGCAGCGACCGCCATTACCCGACCATCAATAACCCGCCGGCTCAACCCGTGACGGATATAGTAATCACCCTTATCGGTCGGCCAAGTTTTATGGGTTCGCTTTGGCCTGGTCAGTATCTCCTTCGCTTCTGGAGTAAGGTCTTTGAGGTCTATCTGCCAGCGATTCCGGAGCCGGTCATAGCGTCCCTTAATCTTGCCTACAGCCAGGGCCTGGCGGATGCGGTGGCAAGAGCAGTTATACTCATTGGCCAGTGCAGCTGCCGATAGATAGCCTTGGTTATGCCTGGAGGCAATCCCTTTTATCCTGAGCTGCCCTCTCACAGCTCCATAGGACCGTCCCAATTTTCGGGCTATCCGCTCTAATGTATGGTTGCCGGCATACTCGAGCAAATATGCTCTCTCTTCTTCCGTCCATGGCACATTGTGGAATGAGACTCGGGACATCGGCTCGCCCGTAGCCAGCCAGCCTCTTGACATGGCGCCAAAATACTCGAGTACCCGGGTTGCCGGTGGCCAGTCTAAATGCCCTTTCTTTACCCGACTATAAGAAGCATCAAGGCAGGGCAACGGGCCTTCTATCTCCCCGGCCGCAGCGGCCAGGCCGGCTATCACCTTTTCCTTTGTCCATAGACGCTTCCTACCTATCCAATTTGGGAATGGCAATCCTTCCTCCCTTCATTGTTCTGCCTCGGAACGGGGCAACCATAAAGGATCGCTCATAGCAAAGAGTTTAATCCTCTCCTGTTTATAGAACTCGAAGGGTAATTGCCCCTTATCCTCCGGTGTTCTTAAATCTATCTCCCGCAAAGGCTTGAATGACCTATGTAGGTATTGGGTATAGGCAGACGTTGTTTCACTGCCATGTCTTATTGTATCGTCAACTAGAATAGCATCTGCCCACTCATCGGAGTTAGCATAGACCTCCTGCCATTCCTTTTTGCCATGATAAGGGCAGCCTATACAGGAGCTTTTAGCGACAGACATCCCCTCATAGTTATCATGTAGCCATTTTATACAGTCATTTCTTGACATCATGCGTTCTACTAATGGGTATCGTTTCCCTAACCACTTGCTATGGGATAACGACATACGCTGAGCCTCATCAATACTAATGCCAATCCACATTTCTACTGCCCCTTCCTTTATCCTTGCTCGCCTTGATACATCAAGTAATTCACGAATCTTATGGAAGATGGGCTGTAGTTTATACCTGTCTGTGCACTGACGTTTACCCATCAAATGTTTACCACCCTTATCCATGTAAAGAGGCATGAGATAGTAGCCCTTGTTTAACTCAGCAGCGTTCAAGCTATCATCCCTGATATTCCTCTCCTGAACGATTATCACGGGGATGCCATGCTGTTCTGCCTCAACCTTTAACCACGCAAGATGCTTATATGTAGCCTTGCTCTCCCATCCCGTGTCGGCAAAGATAGCTACATCAGGCTGGGGTAATTCCCCCTTGATAGCCATAAGTAGTATTGTCGTAGACTGGACACCAGCTCCTAATGATAATACTGTCAGCCTATTCACCATCTGTGTTTCCCTTCAAGCGTTCTTGATTATTTTGTCTATGGCTTTTTGAATAGTTCTAAGCGAATGAATGTTACGACGGGTCATTCCATCTTTGTCTATCCAGCCTCCATGGTCAAGACCATCATTCCTGTTATCACCGGAAGCAGCGTCCACATAATAGATTTTGCCTTTTTCTTTACCCATCTTGTCTCCTCCTAGTATTCTCAAAAGAATATCTCCTACGTTCTCGATAAGAACGCTGTTTTACTGACCAAAACTCCCTGGGTGGCGTATCTTTTCAATCTTAAGTTTTGCTAGTTTCACTACATCTAAAAATGGATTCCTCTGATGGCAACGGTGAATGCGATTAAGGGTAACCCATATAGCAGCATGATAACCAAACATGATGAATTTATACTTGCTGAGCGAATCCCATGCTGCTGTTTCTTTCGCACTCAATTCATCGAGAACCTTTCTATCTAGCTGCATTGTCTTCATCTCCTTTCCCCCTCTGCGTATAACAGCCGTTATACGCTTTTGTTCTCCCCCAGCTTCTCTGCTATTTGGTGGAGCTTTTCATCTAGCCTATAAGCTCCACGCCCCTCAAATAAGTTGAGCGCAATGTCTACTAAGCCAGCTGCCTCTTCGGCGTATTTCCTCTTACCGAGTAAGAGCTCGACTTCTTTTCTCAACCAATACACGGCATCGCTAACATGTAGGAACTCCTGCCCAGCCAGCGCATTGACCTCCTCGATCAGCTTGTGGGCTCGCTCTATGTATTCTCTGCTTTCCACAATGTCTCTCGATAGCTTTAATCCAAATTGATAAGTAGCTTCCCTCAACCCCCTGTATTCTTGGAACCTCTCGGCTTCCAGCCGGCGGTATTCCTTGAAATGGTTCTGGTAGCCCTTCATCAGTAAGGCCATCATCAGATCTCGGGACAATTCAAAATCACGCCGCGGGGCGGTCTTAACAGACCTCCATCCGCTAGGGCCACATGTTATAAGACCGCAGCCTTCAGGAACTTCACTCTTGCTTATCACACCGGCTGGCGCCGCGAAATAAAGCTGGTTGCAGTGTTCCATATATTTCAGGTATTTCCCCTGGGTTACATCCTGGAGGAAATCGCTCCGGCTTCTCTTCACTTCATAAATCCTGACAGCCTGGTTAGAGTAGCTCTTGAAGATGGCCATAACATCCACGATCCCAGGATGGCCCCACAACACGGAGCCCAGGGGCTGATTCGTCCAGGTCATCCAGTTGCCACCCTGTAGGAAGCGGGCAAGACTCTCTGCTAGTTCTCGGCCTTTAGTCAACCGATTCACTATATACTATCTCCTCTGCGTGTAATGTAGCTTATACGCCTGGTATATTCTCTGGCTTTGAGGTGCCGAGATAGCGGATGAATTTTTGCACCACCTTTTTGCCCTGGCGTTTGCTCTCTACCAGTTCGTAATAGACTCTATTGCCCCGTTTCCTTTTCCGTATGAATGCCATCTCCCCACTACTATATACCCACTACGGGGCGTTGTCAAGCCTTTTCTTACCAAGAAACTCCAGAGGATTCGAACCCCCGGCCCCGACCTGATATAATGCTGGTGCCGGGGTGGCGGAATGCGGAGACGCTAGCGAATTGGTCAGGGAGGACAGGCTGCGGTTGTTAGTTAGCGGAGTTTACCGCTAAGCGTTTGAGCCAAAGATACCCCCTTGACAAATGTCAAGTATTGTGCTACTATTCAAATTATGCCGAATCGTAAGTTAGAGTTAACCCTGAAATACTCGACAGCTTCGATGGTGCGCAAGAGACTGGGGCTTAGTCGCTTTCAGTTTGATGTGCGCCTGCAACGAGGCATCTTTCCCAAGCCGACCTTCACTGATGTAACAGGCGTTCGTTATTTTGATGAAAGCTGGGGTAGTATAGCACAATCGATTTTGGGGGCGTCTGCTGGACAGGAGAAGGTGAGGAGGTGGTGAATTAGATTCAAAAAAGAAAGAGACCTGCGGCAGCAGGTCTCTTCCCAGGAAAAGTGAGTGATTGAGTTAGAGTATCTTTTACATGGGCTACCGAACCCTAATTAGAGGGGAAGGAGCAAAAAACTAATATAGAAGGAGGAATAGCATAGTGAAAAACAAAAAGGTGGTAATCTTAAGTCTGTTTCTTGTGTTGGCGTTGCTCTTGGGGGGGGTCATAGGCTGTGCCCCTAAGGAGGAGGAACCTGCGGTGCCTGGCGCACCAGCCGCACCAGTAACAGAGGTACAGCAGTGGCGGCTTCAGCACGAGTGGACTGCTGCCGAGAGCTACTATTACGAGTATTTTGCTGACGTAGTTAGTGAGCTGACTGATGGGCAAATTGATATCTTGGTTTTTGCCGATGCTCAGTTGATCCCCAGGGAAGATATCCCCAAGGCCCTAAAGCTGGGAACGATTGACATAGCCCACTCGTCCCCATCTCAGTATAAGGGTTCTGTCCCGGCAACTACTATCGACGCAATTCCCTTTATGTGGGAAAGCTTCGAGCAGTATCATACTCTCTTCAGGCGATTCGGACTCGCAGAGCACTACACGAGTGTCTTAAGAGAAACGCTTGGTATTCAAATGGTGGGCCATGGGACTTGTGATATGTGCACCACTATATGGGTAGAGGAATTTTCTTGCCTGGCGGACCTTGCCGGCAGAACAACTAGTTCTTCCGGGCCTACAGCGGAATTTTACCAGCAGTATAACGTAGCACCAGTTTATATTGCCGTAGGTGATTTGTACACTTCGGTAGCCCTCGGTATACTCGATGGCATCAGCTATGGTGGGGCCCAGTGTGCCGTTGACATGGGAACGTTTGAAGTTGCCAAATATTACCAATTACCGTACCTACCAATTGGATACTCCGTGTGCTACTTTATAGCTCCTCAGCTGTGGGACTCGCTTCCCACTGCCACTCGGGCCATTATCAGGTCGGCTACCGATACCGCTTATTTGTATATGAGGACTACTTTTCTTAGGGGCGAGGAGGAAGCCCTGCGAATGCTTGTCAATGACTTTGGTGGGAAGGTTATTACCTTGCCTGATGAGGATGTGCAAGCAATAAGGGATTTCGGGATACAGTATCTGGCGGGCTTAACGGAGAAATTTCCTGATGCTGCCACAGCCAGGGCGGTAGAGATTGCTTATGATTTCTGGCGTGTCTTCGGTAAAATTGATTAAGAGTGCATTTTTGGGGGGATGACTCAGTCATGTGTGGAGGCTGAGATACATAGGTAACACT
>JAUWQP010000057.1 GCA_030611015.1 Chloroflexota bacterium
CTGCGTCTTTTGACTTGACCTTGTAGTGGTAGGTGGTTCCGTTGGTAAGGCCGGTCAAAGTTACAGAATGGGTAATTACTCCCGCCGAGGTGCCAGAAGTAGGGTCGTGCTGCGGAGTCGAAGGCGAGAGTAAGCCATAACCGGTATCCGTTCCATACTCAACCTGAGTGCTGGCCGGCTTATCAGTCACCCAATTGATAACAGCAGTGCCATCGGACGCAGAAGCCGCGATACTCGAGATTACAGGTGGCGTGGTATCTGCTGTGGTGGTCGAAGATGAGAAAAAGCTCGATAATTGGCTGCCAAATTGCCAGTAGACAAGTCCTCCCAAGCCAAGCAAGAGGATAACTAACACTAATATTAGAAGCGGCGTCGATGATGGCTGGCTGGTTCTTACCGGTTGTCCCCAGGGTGGTTGTGGCTGCCCCCAACCTGGCTGTTGCGGGTATCCTCCTGGCTGTTGCGGGTATCCTCCTGGCTGTGGAGGCTGTTGTGGTCCTCCACCACCCACTGGTGCCCCACAATTCAAGCAGAACCTGGCCCCGGGGTTAATGGCCACCCCGCAGTAAGAGCAGTTGGCGCTTAGCTGAGCACCGCAGGCTCCGCAAAACCGCTGACCGGGGGCCATTGGCGAACCGCAACTCGGGCATCTGCCTGTCTGCTGCATGTTATCCTCCTCTTATCTGCCTTCTTTGAGGCGCTTCCAATCTTACTCTCAGTGCTATCCTATATATTACCTCGATTATACATCTAAAGATTCAAATAAAGCAATACTTTAGCAGCCCTCTGGGTCAAAATTATAGCGGAACGGTATTGGGGTTGTAGCTGAATGCTCACTGCCTTATCCATGCCTACCCACTACTCACTTGAGGAAACCCCATTTTCAGCCGGAATTATATAGCTACTTTTACTTACCTCCTCTCCTCCTGAATCATACAGCACGGCTGTATCAGGCACCTCGTTATTCCAAATATCACCAGGCTCATAGTAAAAGCAAAAGCCTCCTGACTCAGGATGGACCTCGCCTGTGTAAACCCGGATACTCTGGTGTGGGGCTAGCGCACAAGGGCGTGGAGGATGGCAGTTTTCAACGCAATCCTCCCAGTCGTCGTACCAGGAACAGGAGCATGGCATGTGAACTGGAAAAATAAACGAGGGACCTCCCCTCGATATATTTTTTAGTTTCCAGCCCGCTATGTTTTGCCAGCAATCACCCTGGTTCTTGATTTCCACGTACTCATCGGCCTCAATTTCTGAATAGATTTCCTCGTCCTCATCAGCTTCAGCTATTTCATAGCGCCTTTTTCCGGTCTCGAAAAAGTCCCGACCTTTGTAATAAATGCGGGTTATTTGAATTGGGGAGGGGGATGCGTCAGTAGTGTCATCTTCTACTCTAATAGCCCAACTGCGCAAATTAGCAGCAATAACTTTGAAATAGTAGTCCCGTCCGCCCTCGTAGATGTAAACGGTATCGCCAGAGCCATCCCTTGAATACGAAATCTTCTTCGTAGGAGTACTATACCTGCCCTCAGGATGAACGAAGAGGTCAAAAGCAGCGTACTCAGTGTATTCAGCAGCTATTGCCCAAGTGATGCGCCACTTTGCACCTGATATGTGAAATGATGGAGTAGTCTCATTACTTTCACCGGTAAAGGTTTCAACCGTGTTCCATTCCTCACCATCCGCAGCCTCATCAGCTGGAAACAATTGCTCCGGTGGCTGACTCTCGGCAACCGGGGGTGGTTGTGCAGATGGCGGCGTGGGTGGTGCTGCTGATGGCGGACTAGGTATAAGCAACCCACAAGCTACCACTGAGCTGGCCAATAGAAGAGCTGGTCCTATAAAAAGGATTCTCCTAAACGTTGCCTTATCCAAGTTTGCTTGCCTACTTACACTCATACTCTGAAACCTTGTTGAGAGTTGGGACTGTGTAGCTCTTTCTAGATACTTCCTCTCCTCTGGAATTGTATAGCACGGCTGCATTAGGTTCCTCATTATCCCAGATATCACCGGGGCCGTAGTAAAAAGTGAACCATAGCGGTGAGAAGTGTGTGCAATGCGGGGTTTTAGTACCGAATTCACGCCACTCTTCGCATTCAGGGTAGACCTCGTCTGTATAAACTCGGATGATTTGGCCTGGCGATAAGACCGAGCCTGAGGGGAAAGTGAACGACGGAAACCCCTTGGTTATGTTTTTCAGCACCCAACCGCTCATATCTTGATAGCAGTCGCCCAGGTTCTTGATGACTACATATTCATCAGGTTCGACTCTTTCAAAGCAAATATAGTTTTCGGGATCCTTCGGATAGAATGTACCTCTATAATGGATATCAGTTATCTGGACAGGGGAGAGGGATGCTTCAACTGCGTCATCTTCTACTGTGATAGTCCAGTTGCGCGAATTCTGAGCTATGCCCTTGATAAAGAAATCGCGATTACCTCCATCATAAAGGATGTAGTAAGTAACATCGCCGCCATCACCACCCTGGTGCGAAACGGTTTGCCAGATTGCGTAAGGTTTATCCTGAGGGTAAATAACGAGCTTCAAAACGGCATTTTCAGGATATTCAGCGTCTATCGTCCAGCTAACGCGCCACTTTGTACCGGATATGTGAAACGGTGGCGTAGTCTCATTACCTTCACCGGTAAAGGTTTCAACCATCCTCCATTCCTCTCCGTCTGTAGCCTCGTCAACTGGAGGCAATTGCTCTGGCTGCTGGCTATCGGTAGTGTTAGCGGTAGCTGGAGGTGGCGGTGGCTGTGCAGGTGGTGTAGGTGATGCCAGACTTAGGGCAGGCTGGCCACACGCTGCAACCAAGCTGGATAGCAGAAAAAGCAATCCTGTAAATAGGGCTGAATATCTTATGGTTTTACTTTTCATATTAGATTACTACTTGCCTTGATGGAGCTGTCTTCTTTCTTACCATGACAATAGTAGTATACGCCATGGCGCTGCTAAGTAAATCACCAATAGGTAACGATGTGCCTGGTACTTTAGTACTGAAGATTGCATCTTGCCAATGCCAAAGGTGTTTGAAGTTGCAGGTCATATTACCTTTCCCTGGCAGGAGTGAAGGCTAGGGGATGTGGCAGTCCCTGTCAGGGGATTGTGTCTATGCTATCTCAGCAGGTTGCTGATGGCGGAGCTACTTATTCGCCAACGACTTCAATTTGAGATGGGTCGGTCAGAATTATCTCTGGGACCCCCGAACCTTCGGGATACTCCTCGATTAAGCCGCAGACCTGGACATGCTTATTCAGGAAATAACTTTCCGGACTGGGCGGGAACCGCTTTACAAACTTCCCCCTATCACTGCCCCAGATTACGCATTTGAAATAGCCTTCATACGGTTCATGGAAATCCAGGAAGGTAGGCTTACCCTTTCCCTCTTTATGGTAGTACGTACCCACGATAACTCCCTCTACTACTTTGCTCCGGCCGATATAGCTGCCTGCTTCCTCCCAACTGATAACCTCATGACTGACTTTTATATAACCAACTTTTGTCTCTACATCACTGCCACCCGGGCCCATTATCGCCAGTGATACGGTATAGTCTCCATCTAAGGTATAAGTATGGCCAGGCTCCGGCTCGCTGCTGAACTGCCCATCGCCGAAGTCCCAATGCCAGTTAGTGATATCACCTGTAGATTGGTCAGTGAAGGTAACAGTCAAGGGGGCTAGCCCTTCGTCGGGGCTGGCTATGAAACCTGCCGCTGGTGGCGGGATAGCAGTAGGCTCTGATTCTCCCGCACAGCCTGGAACAAGCAGAAGTAGTGCCAAGGCCAGGTAGAGATATTTATACATCATCTAAATTTTAGCCCCAGTGCTGCTGAAGCGCAACTGGTGACTTTTTCAAGTACTTGGCCTATCTATTCCTTGATTTTGCCTTAGGTTAAGAATAAAATATGCCAAGGGCGGTTAGCTCAGTGGTTAGAGCGCTTGCTTCACACGCAAGAGGTCACTGGTTCAAGTCCAGTACTGCCCATGCCGAAGTGGCGGAATGGCAGACGCGCTACGTTCAGGACGTAGTATCCGTAAGGATGTGTGGGTTCAAATCCCACCTTCGGCACCATGCGCCTGTAGCTCAGCGGATAGAGCGCAGCCCTGCGGAGGCTGAGGCCGTGGGTCCGAATCCCACCAGGCGTGCCATTAAGGGCGATTAGCTCAGTGGTTAGAGCACCTGCTTTACACGCAGGGGGTCAGTGGTTCAAGTCCACTATCGCCCACCATTGAGGTAATATCATTACCATGAATTAGCTTCAAATTTCCCTTTTAATTTCCCAGACTGCTTGTTTTCCTTCGTAACAGTGGTGATGTTATTACCTGAACTACACAATCTGCCTTAAAGCACTAACGTCCTAGAGATATGCCATTGGAGATCTGTATGTGTTGTGTTACTATATGGTTAACTCTATCTTTATGCAGAAACAGCTGTGACTAAAACGTGCAATGGCACAGGCAGTAATCAGAATGTATAGCATTGTGAACGTTGCCTGAGGAGCATAATTTGTATGCTAATCAGTGAGGAGATAAAAAGAGACATAGCTCGACAAACGAATCTTTATGCCAAAGGGAAGTTTGGTTCATATTTCAAATATTGTAGCGACGACCCTAAAGTCATCAATGGAATTTTTAAGAATCAAAAAATAAGATTCACGCAGCCCCGTGTACTCAATGACCCTCTCGAATTCAACCCCACGATGCGGTTTAAAGATTGTCAATCCAGATACCAATCATATGACTTTAACGGTTTGTACTTTCCAAGTGTCGAGTTTTTCTTTCGAGTTCAGGTAATTGAGTCACAGATAAATGCATATGGTATATTATCACTAACAAAGATACCGAATTCGTTTGATATGTGGAGCCAATATGCGAATGGGCACCGAGGTTTTGGAATAGAACTGAAGGATGAGTTTTGGCATCATACCTGTATGAAGTCAAAAACGGGAGACGAATATCCGGTGAGAAAAGTTGATTACGTCGACGATTATTCCGTAAATATTGAGGACCTCGTTAATACAAATAAAGAAATCCCGCGAGAAATTCTCCACAAAGAACTATTTTTTAAGAAGACTTCCCGCTGGGCATACGAATATGAATATCGAATGGTTAGACCATTGTCAGATTGCCCAGATTATAAACCGCCCAAAGACAATTATCCATATACAGATGTCAGCATCTATCTGTTTTCTTTTGACTGGGAGTGTGTTTCGTCTGTTATCCTTGGTGCCAATATGTCGACAGAAAATAAGAAACTGATTGCACAATGTTGTAAAGAGCACAATACACCATTGCTTCAAGCCCACATAATACGAGATATCCCGGATTTGTTTGGCAAGCCAAGCACAGTTTATATTCTGTCACTTGATCAATATGAATCAAAAGATAGTATATTGCGAGCCAAACCCCAATTATTCTGTACCGACACTGTTAGGCTCGGTAACCAGAGCACGGTTAAGATCTCCAAGATAGCTGATCTCCCATACTACAAAGGCTACGAAGAAGTCGTTGATCAGCTCTACAACAACTTAAAGCTAGATGACAATGAATAGACGCAATCCCATCCTAATTAGGAATTATTGTAATTAATCCCTGAGTAGGCGATAATCAGCTGCTGCAGCGACGTAATCAGCTGTTTCTTCTCAAACAAGAGTTCGGGAACTGTCCACAATGGCCCAACAGTTAGGTAATATCATCACCAACAATTAGCTTCGATTTATCCTCTAGCGTTACAAGTTTACCAATTTTCCATACGTGAAAGTGGTGATGTTATTACCCGAAACAACGCATGCCATCTATTTCAAAGATACTGCTGACTATCATCGCTTATCCATCAATTTACAGATAATGAATTTGTCGCACCTCTATAATGCGATGTTGTATAATGAGCACAAGGCAAAATGCAGACAGATCATCAAGAAGATCAAATATTAAAGACTCTCCTTCACTATATGAAAGGGGTTGGCCCCTTTTCGAAAATTCTCAGCGACCTTGTTAAGACTCGGAAGCAGTGGTGCCCATTCACGCATAAGGACGTTGGCGTGGCCAATGATTGCTATCGTGGAAATCCCTCTGTTCAGGCGGTTATAGCGTACATAAAAAAGTATGCCACATGCTGTCGTTACCTTGACTGCCATCCGTTCGTGGTCCAAGGCATTGAGCACGCTTGCCACAATCTCGCCGTTCCAGAATGCATGTCTTCTCTCGCGGACTTCGATACGCATGTGAAGACGGTCAAGGATGCTGTCTCTGCCATTGAGGCTGACATCTCAGATAAGCTTGGCCGTTTCACATGTCTTGAATGCGAGCGTCTCGACGAGGCCATTGAATGTCTCAGCAACTATTGCTTCTATGCTAGCGTAGTCATGGCCGTATCGGCTGTAGAAGCAAGGATTATAGAGATCGTGCGAAAAAATGATCAGCCTCTTTATGATTCTTATTTTGCCAAAGCAACATTGGGGCAGCTTGTACAGCTATTTGACGAGAATCAACATACCGAAGCCAAATTCGCAAATCTGAAGAGGCTCATGCCCGGCAAGCATAAACCTCTTGTCACTCTACTTAATCAGTACCGCATTTTCTCCGCCCATCCAAAAGCTGAGACAATCACCATCCAGATTGCTGATGCGATCCTTAAGCTCTCTTTCACTTTCATGATCGATCCTGCGACGTGTCCATATGAGGAAGAAGAACTTCGATGTACATAAGGAAGTGCCAAGAATCGTCTGCAGCGGATTACTGCTAGCATCCGTGGACTCTAATAGACGATGATACTAAAACCGATAGAAGGTCAGGATTAAAAAGATCGGGTCCAGTTTAAGAGACAGGTGGAGAAGCTAAAAACTAAAAGTTCTTTTTTCTGTCCAAAAAGCTGGGTCCGAAGGATGCAAACTACAAATGCATCGTCACCTTTAGAAGATTGTCAGCAACTGCTGCAAGGCTGGAATTAGCTGTTTCTTCTCAAAGAAAAGTTCGGGAACTGTCCAGACTGGCCCACCATTGAGGTAATATTGTTAACTTAACCTATTACTTGCTCAGCACAGATAATTACGAGGGTTTCCCGGACGTTGATATAATATGTGAGTAGTCTTTATAAGGATGGTATAAATGGGCCAAAAAGGTATAAAGGAAGCAAATTATGGCAACTGGGTGTCAAAATGGTTGCTTTATATGCCGGCGGCAACGGCAATATTTTTCCTGGGACTATCCGTGGTGTCCTATTTATTCATCATAGTAGCCGTATTTTTTCTCATAATTTTTGCCTATTTTGCTTATGCCTATTTTAAGTTCTTACCTGCCGGCGGAGATTTACAGACAAAGATTCGTGATTTGGTGCTGGACCACCTGAAATGGAGTGGTAATGGGAAGGCACTCGATATTGGTTGTGGAAATGCAGCCATTGTGATTAAACTGGCTAAAGAATATCCACAAGCCCTGGTTACCGGGATTGATTACTGGGGAGGAAAATGGGGATATTCAAAAGAGGCTTGCGAAATGAATGTGGAGATTGAAGGTGTAGCAAAGCAGGCGGCTTTCAGGAAGGCCAGCGCTTCATCGTTACCTTTTGAAGATAATTATTTTGATGCAGTTGTCAGCAATTTCGTATTCCATGAGGTAAAGGACTCTAAGGATAAAAGGGAGGTCATCAGGGAGGCATTGAGGGTGGTGAAAAAAGAGGGAGTTTTCGCTTTTCAGGATTTATTTCTGGTCAAAAATATATGTGGTGAAGTTGACGATTTACTGGCAACCATCCGTAGCTGGGGTATAAGGGATGTAAAATTCGTGAACACCAGCACCAACGACTTCATTCCCAGATTGTTGAAGCTCCCATTCATGGTTGGATCCATAGGAATCATCTACGGAACAAAATAGCAATTGCTGCAGAGCCGGAATCAGCCGCGTCTTCTTAATACAGGAGTTCGGGAACTGTCCACTATCGCCCACCATCTGATTCAACCGGTTTTGCAAACGTCTTGCTAACATCTCTGGAAAAGCCGACTGGCCTGACCTCCCAAAACTAGCCCAGATGAAATGTTGCACTCTGCATGGTGCATGCGATGAAACTGATGCTAATCGCGCCATTGGTTGCAGCAACTGCGCTTAGCGCCTTTCCTGTAGGTGAAGCCCTGGATGATGTTACCCCAGCCGATGTCTACCCTGGCAGGAAGAGAAAAAGGAGTTGAAGCAGAAAACACTGCAAGCTAGAAAAGAGCACAGAGCACAATAGAACGCTGAGGGAGCTTGGCAAGGAAGATTTACGTAGCCAAAGTGTCCATTACTAATTTGTGCCATAAACTCTGACGATGCACACTTATTCCTTTGCGCCGCTCCTTACTTCGTCAGTTTGCGCAGCTTTTGCAACGGGTGTCGTTAGACAGAAACCAAGGTCACGGCTATAGCCATGTCTGGCTCTGTCCTCGCTATAGCTCAAGACTAGATTAATAGCGTTGGCAGCGCTGGCAAAGGAATAATAGACAGGTAAGCCAAGTGAAACACACTCCTGAAGAGACTGGAAAATGTACTTAGCCTCTTCCACTATGATACTAGGTTCAAGCACTATTGCTACTGGCTTTGAAGACGCCCCATCCTTTTCAAAAACCCCGGCTTTCACTATGTCTAACATACCCTGTATACCTCCGAGCTGTGGTGACTGGCCCGTTCTCATAAATTTAACCAGGAAGTCAGTCCCTTCCCATCGTGAGACAATATCAATAGTCTTACTCAATCTCTCAGGGTAAATCATAGTTTGTGAATAGTCCACGGGATTACGCAAAATATTGCCTGCTGGCGGAGTAAACTCCCGAATCTGGCTGATGATTTCTTGAGGAAGCTGAGGAACTCTCAGGCCTCTTTTTTCAAACTCGTCAGTAATTAGAACGCTGGCCCCACCCCCACCACCTACTAAGACAGCATTCCTGCCTTTGGGAAGAGGCATGAATAGAAGTGTAACCAGTACGTCAGTCAATTCATCCAGAGTATCAACACGAATCATCCCGAACTGCTTGCACAGGGAATTCCAGGTAGCCTCGCTGCCAGCCATGGCTGCAGTATGGCCAGCAACCGCTCTGGCACCCCCTTCAGTAAGCCCTCCCTTGAGTAATATCACCACCTTTTCTTTCGTCACCTCCTCCAGCACCTGGCGGAATCTTTTTCCGTCCCGTATCCCTTCGATATACATAGCTATTATCCTGGTATCAGCATCAGCAGCCAAGTACTGAAGGAAGTCGCTTTCATTCAGGTCGCCGGCATTGCCATAGCTTATTACCTTGCTAAAGCGAACCCCCCGCAGCGCTGCCTGCCTAACTAAATAGTTAACATTGCCGCCACTCTGACTAATGACTCCCACTGGACCGCTTTCTTTAGGGAAAACTGGACCGAAAGACATGTGTGATTTAGGACAGTAAATGCCCATACAGTTAGGGCCGATAGCCCTGATTCCCAGCTTCCGGCATAGCGCGACCACCTCAGCTTCCAGCCTTATTCCCTCATCCTCACCGGTCTCACTGAAGCCGGCGGTACAAAAGTGGATTGCTTTTACCCCTTTATCGGCAGACTCCTTAACCAGACTGGGAGCTGCCCGTGCAGGAACCAGGCTGATTACATAGTCTATGGCATCAGGGATATCCTGGAAGCTGGGATAAACTTTGAGTCCTTCGATTTCGCCGCCCTTAGGATTCACCAGGTAGATAGGGGATTCGAATCCAAACTCGAGAAGACCGTTCAAAAAGGTTCGTGTCCAGTGCTCAGGGTTAGCAGTGGTGATGCCAGCAAGGGCAATAGAACGAGGATGGAAAAGAAACTCTAGACTCTCGTTGTTTGAGTTTGACATATCCTCCGACCAGCTATTTTCGTCCAAACCTTCTAAGTGCCCCCTAATTCAAGCCCATAAACTGTGCCATTTTCGCTGACGATTTACACACTTTTACCTTCAACAAATTCTCCCTCTACACAGCTACATTCTTTACATAGCGGGTTCCTTTTAATAGTAATTTCTTCTATACTCATGGATAATCCATCCAACATCAACAGCTTATTTTCCAGCAGGTTGCCTATCCCGATGATATATTTGATTACCTCTGTGGCTTGAATACATCCGACAATACCACAGGTAACACTGATAATAGGCCAAATCAAATTTGGCAGGCTTTGAGGAAATATACACTTCAAGCAAGCTGTTTTACCCGGGACTATCGTTGTAACTTGCCCATAAAACCCATTAACTGCACCGTGAACTAGTGGAATTTTCTTTAATAAAGCGGCTTTGTTCAACAGGTGTCTTGTACGAAAATTATCCATTGCATCTACAATAATATTACAATCACCGATAAGTTCACACACATTATTATCGTTGAGCATTTTTGGAATAGCTTCTACATTTACATTGGGATTTATTTTTTCAAGCTCGGCCTTAGCTTGCTTTGCTTTTACTTTACCGACATCATCATTTCTGTATAATATTTGCCGGTTTAAATTACTCAAGTCTATATAATCCTTATCGACAATACGTATTTGCCCAATTCCCGCACTTGCTAAACAAATAGATGCAGCAGAGCCGAGACCGCCTAAACCCCCGATGAAAACCTTCGCGGCCTTTAGTTTTTCCTGCCCCTCTTTACCAAATATTTTCAGTTGCCTTTGGTATCTTTTCAGCTCGTTCGCTGTCAACATATTGTGTAATGCCTGACAAGAAGTATATCATGAAAACCTTCGCTTATCATCTGGCTGTCCTTCAGCATCAGGAGCGGTGGCAGGAGCGGTGGAATGGAAGCGGTTACCCCCAGGCTAAGCATATTCCCCTCTATCCCGGCGGATTAACCGTCAAACTGGACACGGGAGAGACGGGTATTGTATCCAACGCCAGCCCTGGCTTCATTGGCAGGCCGGTGATACGTATCTGCTATGAGAGAAACCTTGAGGCAGTGGAAAAACTGTGTGATATAGACCTGTCAGCGCAGGCAAGCTCTGACAGGATGATTGCTCAAGTTCCGGGTTACGACTGATGAACGAAAGCGGAAAGGTACTGCCATAGTTCGCGGCGTGTCCCCTGACTTGATTTGAGTGATAAGCAAAAAACTTGTTGATAGCACCCGCCTGCTAGTATAATGAATCTGTAGCATGGGGCTGTAGCTCAATTGGGAGAGCGCCTCCCTTGCACGGAGGAGGTCAGGGGTTCGAATCCCCTCAGCTCCACCATTCATCAAGGTAACATCATTACCACCTTTTAGCTTCAGTTTCCTGCTCTTCTTTTTAATACTTATGTTTCCAACTTTGTTCGTTGGTAATTGTATTACCAAGGCTAACTAATTTATTGACACCCACTACTGCAAGGGATAGAATTCCGGTGTTAGTGCAGAGATAATAATAACTTGGCATAAGGAATAATTTTCGTGGTTACTGGAACAGACATTCAAACCGTAACACAAACAGAGCACGAACGCCTAATAAATCTGATTGAAGAGTTGATTGCAGCCATTAAAAGATTACCTGATGATGTTGAATGGGGAGAAACATCCTACATGGAGGATGTGGAAATTCTAAACTTTATTCGTATACAAACCTTTTCTCTCCAAAACGTAAAGGAAAATGCAGTCAGAGGATATTACAGAGATACCTTTCATTTGATACGTATGGTATATGAAGCATACTTTGTCCTCAGATTGGTAAGCACGTGTGACAAGTATCCATTCCGAATAAAAATCAAAAGAGGACAGCATGACCCAAGTTTAGAACATGCAAGAAATAGGACTGCCCAAGAAGTTCAAAGAGTGTTTGGTAATCGTCTGGTTAGAACATACATGGAAGATAAAAATACTCTTGTTGCGATACTTCGTGGGATACCTGTTGTTGACAGTCAAGGTCAGGATACAGGTATCATAGTACCTTATTATTATCAAGCTTGGCATGATTTTCGTCCAGTTGAATATCATCTAAGACGTGATGGTCTTCAGGACAGAATCCCGACTCTCCGATTTCTCACTGGTGAATGGGCAGCTTTCTCAAAAAAGATGAAAATAAATTTGAGCAAGGATTATGGACTAATTTATAAGTATTTCTTAACTTTTGATAAAATTCTAGACAACCTATGTCTGAATGGAATCTTGAACAAGAAGTTATCAACTAGAGTTCTCGTACATTATAACTTTCTAAGCAATTTCTCACATTCTACGAGTGACAGCATAAGCCTAGTGTCAACACGTAGGATTACAGAAATAACACCAGGCGGTTTATCCACAATTTACAATCATTATTCCAGCGAATTAGCTCTACTCTATACTTGCCATCTGCTATCAATGCATCTTCAACATGCAATATTCTATCTTAGATGGCGGGCTATCAAATTAAAAAACAAAAGAACTTATCAGTCGCTTTGTCGCAGAGTTGAGGATGATTTTGGATATTTCTGGTTCATCTTTAATAAACCGCATCAATATGATAGATATACGCAGGCCAACCGCAAGTGCAATTATAGGAAGCAAATATTTTATCGTCCCGAAGACATCAGACTTGGAGACGTACGATATTATGATGACCCACTTTACAGGTTAAAGCAATTGCATCAGAGCCAAAACGAACTAACTTCTGGAAATTCTTACATGAGCCCCTTTCCAAGAAACGACGTTTTACCTTGAAAAAGAGTTCTTGCAATCAGGACTAACATAGGAGATAAGCAACTGTTGTAAAGCTGGAATCAGTCCCTTCTTTTCAAACAGAAGTTCGGGAACTGTCCCCCTATCTCCACCAAAAGGTAATATGATTACCTGAAATTAGCTCGTAAGTAGCTCCTCTACTTCCCCAGAAGTAGGAATTCCCGTTCACTAATTGGTAATTGTGCTACCCCCGTTCAATGCTAGGTTAGTA
>JAUWQP010000079.1 GCA_030611015.1 Chloroflexota bacterium
TTCAGTGGCATATTACAGAGCGATGCAATAAGCATTGCCGCCACTGTTACCAGAATGGCCATCCTACGGAGGATTTACCCTTGGCCAAGCTTGGGCTAGTTCTTGACTGTATGGAGGAAGCGCTGGTTAAGTGGGATAGACAAGGCTCCCTCTCCTTCACCGGGGGAGAGCCTTTTATTCGTCGGACAGAACTTTTTGCCCTGATGGATCGAGTTGACCAGATACCCAGTTTTGCCTATTATGATGTCCTGACTAACGGCTCGCTTATCTCAGGTGATGTTGCCGCTACTCTAAAAGACCAGCGTAAGCTGCGCCGAGTGCAGGTTTCTTTGGAGGGATCAGCACCAGCAATTAATGATGCTATTCGGGGTGATGGCAGCTACCGAGAAACGTTAGATGCCATTCGAGAAATGAAGCGACGTGGTCTTACTGTCAGCGTCATGACCACTATAAGCCGATTTAATTACCAAGACATTCCTGCGCTCATTGAGGTTTTAAATGACGAGGGCGTAGATACCTTTGCTATGGAACGGCTGATCCCTGAAGGAAGGGGTGAATCATTCCGAGATCAACTCCTTTCTCCCGAAGAACTCAAGAAGCTTTATGAAAGCATCTATGAGATAGCTCTGCAAAAGAGGGGTACTCGTATACTAATGTATCGTCCGGTGTTCAATTTGGTTGCTCCTGATGATTCGAGTGTAGGGGCACTGTGCTCAATAGGCAATAACGCATTAACGGTAATGCCAAATGGAACAGTATACCCCTGTCGCCGCTTGCCTATTCCAATTGGTAATATCCTAACGGATGGCTTATTTGCTATCTGGTATGATTCAGAAGTGCTCTGGAAGATCCGCAACCCTGAAAATATCAAAGGTAAGTGTCACGATTGTGAATTATTGGCAAATTGCCGGGGCTGCCGGGCTATGGCACACTTCTGTTCAGGTGATTATATGGCGGAGGATCCCCAATGCTGGCGTTAAAACCCGGCGAGAGTCTTGCCCTGGAGCCCGGGATAGTGCTACATTCATTACCAAGCCAGAACTGGTATTATGCGTTCAGCGTTATAACAGGTGACCAGTTCCGGCTCAATCAGACATCATTCTGGGTGCTTGAGGCGATTAGCAAGGGTACTGAGTGGGTTCACCTCAGAGAAGGCTTTCCGGCAGCCTTTGAGGTATCTGCCGAGCAAGGAGAGGCAGACCTGCGAAAGCTCTTGGATGAGCTATATGAGCAAAAAATCATTGGGAGGCAAGGTCATGGAAAAGAAAAGGATTAGCTATGAACGCCCTGTGCTGGTCAAAGAGAAGAAGATGACTTTTCCTACTCAGATTATTGAAGCTAACGGTAAACGTGTAGTGTGCAGACAATGCTCTTCTTGTCACGGTTGCCGCTAGATTACACCTTAGTCATTATATGACTGGCTAGTACCTTGTCTGCGAGATTCATGTGAAAGATAACCAGATGTTTCATGTAAAAAGGGATTAGGTTATGGCTAACAACCTTAACAAAAAACTGGAGAGGCTAAATGCACAGATAGATGTGTACATTGACGATGAAGACTACGACAACATCTGGAATGATACTAAGGGGATTATCACGCTACATGATGAGGTAAAATCAGAAGTTAGAAGATGCTTCCCTGATAATAATCACCGTACGCATGGTAATACTAGGGATGGCTGGTGGCGAGATCTCCTGAATACTAATGATGCCGAAATTCCCATTACCACTATCAAAATCAAGGATAAAAAGGATAAAAAAGAAGTAGCACTCAGCAAGGATATCCCCATAGAACGAGACTGGTCCCACCTGTTCTACGCCAAGCTGCTCCGGGCAAAGATTAAACAAAAGGGGAGCGACTGCTATACGCGTCGCCTCGATAATGTAGCTGCCTATCTGGAAAGGTACCTCCCACAGCAAAGTGGAGATAATGAATGGGTAACCAGACTAACCCTGATATATCTCATGGAGCTTTCAGCTGTCTCTATGGATTGGGAATCGTTGGGATACTCTGAACGTGCCCGGCGTGTGATCAGGGATAGAAAATATTCCTTAACCCTAAAATACAAAGGGTGTGAAGAGGACAAAGAGAAAGAGGCACGTGAAAAAGCCCCTTACGAGTTTTATGAGCTGTGGGCGGGTTTTAACATCGGGGTAGCCTATTTCCACAAAGCATGCTACCGCAAGGCCATTCAGGAATTCAACCAAATTATCTGGCAGGTAGAGAGGTGGAAGAAAAAAGAAACAAGTGACATTGAAAGTAAAGAAAACCTTTTAACTTTCAGAAAGAACCACGGAAGAGCATTGCTATATATACCTGCTATATTCTCCCGTAGCGAAGTGCAGCTCAAACTACAGTTTGCCTATCATACTATAAATACCCTGCAGAATCGCAGGACGCCAAGCAAACAAAAGAAACCCCGTGCCCAGATAATCAAAGCGGAGGCCTACCTGCAGCTGGGGAGGTTGGGTAAGAGCTGGGGTGCCCTTGAAAGGGCTGGCAACAGTCTTGGGTGTGGTCAACTAGGACAAAGAACGGAATGGGTAATTCCTAAAAGGGATAAGTTAAACCAACGTTTCCCAAGTTTGGGGGAGAGGTTTATTGATATCCTGATAGCAGACCACCTCGGCTGGCTGAAACGGGAAGGTGAAGACGAGCGGAAAAACCAAAAAGATAACCTTGAGCTTCGATATATCGTTGCATATGGCAGTACTAAGGATGGTAATCCCGTCACAGCGGAAGACTATAAAGAAGCTGTTGATGATGCTGAATCTTACCTGAATAAACTCGCAAACGCCTTCTCAACTTACCACGATGTGGTTGAACACCACGCTTACAACAGGAGCGGCTACTTCCAGCAACTGGCAAAATACCTGGGATGGCTGGCTGAAGCGGCTGATTATGAATACTCTGACCAAGCTTTTGCCTATGGACGAGAGAAGATTGCTAATATAGCTAAGAAACTTTATGACTATAACGGTAATAGAGTTGGTCTTCTTGAAAAAGAGCCAGGGCTGGATGATGAAGGGGAGAAAAAGGAAGAGGCAGATGATGGCAAGGAAAAAGAGGAGAGCAAGTGCTTGTATTGTGACCCCAAAGGCATAGACCTCAGAAGACTGGGTGCTGAGCATTATAAATGGTTCACCGATGATATACTGAAGTTCTTTAAATCCAAAACTGTCAAGGACGTTGTCGGTGAAGAGACTATCAAAAAGGATAAGGAAGATTTCGTAAAACGGCTGCTCAAACTGGAGCAGAGAGATAGAGAGGACTTGAGGATACGAGATCTGGAGTTAAGGTATGAATACTACGAAAAAGAGGAGTTACTTAAACAGCTAGGGGAGACTAAAAAACAAAGTAAATTTGATTATGCACAAGATCAATGTTGGGGGGAACTAGGGAACCAGGCTGAGTTATTGAATCTTCCGATATGTGGAAATAGTGAGAACCAAGAAGATAGCCATCTTACATCTGATGACTATAGAAAGATTATGCAAGGCTGGGATAAGGACTATCTCCGCCAGCTCCAGTCACCGAGCACACATGAGAATCATCAGAAAGACGGCTTCTACTTCATGGGGCTTCAGCGCTGGAACTCTGCCTCCCCAGCCAAGGGATTTTCGGTTGGTGGTGGCTATCTGCTATATCACCTTAATGAAAAGAATAAAGAAGTTGATATGGGTATTGCCATTGACCCCGGTTTTGACTTTGTGCGCAATCTTTTCCACATGGGTTTCAGTCTTGATGACATTGACATCGTGCTAATCAGCCATGCCCACCTCGACCACATCCGTGACTTCGAGTCCATAGTAATGCTCTTTTCCGAACTGAAGAAAAGGGGCGGACGAGAAAAGTGTGTCCATGTCATCCTTTCCCTGGGTGCCTACAAAAGGCTAGAGCACATAGTTGAGGACCCGGGATTCCGCTATTTTGTGGAACCTTATGTCATTGATGTGGACAGAGAGATTAGCGATGATTATTTTGAAGATAAAGAAAAAATGCCCGAATTTAAGTTTGCGTCTGTAAACAGTAATAGGGAACGGTTCAGAGCTGTTTTTCCGTGGGAAAACCTAGATTCCAGTCTTCGGATCACGATAAAGCCGACGCGAGCCTACCACGACGACAAGTCTCGCTCTGACAGCTTTGGCTTCCTGATCGAGCTAAGTGAGAAGAACCAAGACGAGTTGATATTCGGTTACACCGGGGACACCAAGTGGGTATATCCCAATATGCCCGACCCACTCAAAAGGGAAGACAGGCATGAAGGGCGGGAAATTGAGGATATTGCCAAGCAGTATAAGGAATGCGATGTTTTTCTGGTGCATCTGGGCTCGCTTGTCGGCAAGGATAATACCGACGAATTATCATTCAAACAATACAACCAGTGCGATGGGAAAGATAATGAATATAGATGTGAGAAACTAGTGCGGGAGAATGACCATCCCTACCTTATCGGTATGCTGCGGTTACTTTCCAGCTATTACAATTGTGTATCTGGAGGCGAGGATAAAGACAAGCCTTTGGTTCTGGTCAGCGAGTTTGGGGAAGAGCTGCGGGGAACAATTCGCAGTGATTTCATTCAACGCTTACGTAAGGTATATGAGCGAGAGATGGCTTTTTTGCCAGTGGATGTGGGGCTGAATGTTCTAATGGGCAAAAAAAGCGGTGCACAGGGTGATTCTAACGATAACCGGTGCGCCTGCAAAGTGTGGTGCGTACAGTGCGACCACTTCGTCAACATAGATGATGCTGATTTTGAGCTATACGGCACAGACCATGCCTTGTATTGCGTCTGCAAGACCTGCCGCAAGGCCACACCAATAAATGTGTTGCAGGATAAGCTGCGCCAGCTTTATGAAGTCGGGATTGAGCTAAGGAATAATGACAACAAATGAATATGTCGCTGGTGGAGAACGCTGTAAACGGGCTTGCTTATTTCTTGTACTCAGGTTTGCAGCAGAAACTGGAGCCAATTAGACTGGCGAGAACAGGATACGCCTTGCTGGCGAGCGGCTGCTCTGTTAAAGGTGACTTTCCCGGGGATAATCTCGTGTCCTACTTGGTAGAAACTCAGCAGGCAGACGGGTGTTGGGCTGATGTGGAGGAGACCTTGTGGTGTCTGGGGTATCTCTCAGCTTTTGGTGAAAGATACGAGGATCAGTCGGATAGTGGTAAGAAGTGGTTAGCCTCTGTGCGCCTACCTTGTGGGGCGTGGGGGAGAAGTGAGCGGGACCAACCCCGTATCTCGGTGACTGCTCTGACCAGTGTGCTTGTGCCAGAAGTTGTTGATAGTTCGGCTCCTAAATGGTTAGCCAATCAGTGGGAAGCAGACATGGTCAGTCCTACCCAACTCACCTATAAAGGGGGCTTTTTCTTGCTTGCTCAGGCACATGGCCAGGCATCAACCAATAATGACTTGATGAATCGTACCGTCACTTACTTGAAGAATGAGCAAGAAGATGACGGCGGCTTTGACCCCTGGAAAGAACATCCGGCGGGCAGTGATCCATGGAGCACTGGGGTGGTACTCTGGGGGCTATCAAGAGTTGGAGAACTAATTCCCGGACACACTGTGGAACGAGCGCTATCATGGCTCGAGTCGAGGCAGTTACCTAACGGATTGTGGCCATATCACTATCTTGACGATGGTGCCGCCATGGCTCTTATCGGTATATCAAGCGTCTTGCCTTTACTCTCGGAGCAGTAAACTATGTGTGGAATTACCGGTATATGGGACCAATCTGACGAGGCAATAGTAGCCGAAATGGCACGGAGTGTGGCTCACCGGGGGCCAGACGGTCTAGACTTCCTAACTATAGCCAATAATAGTTTAGGAGCATCTCGTCTGGCTATTGCCGGTGACCCAGATGCCTCTGCCATATTCTATGACCCGGAGACCAAGATTGCGATTTTGCTAAACGGTGAAATCTACAACCTCAGAGAGCTACGTGCAAAGTTGATAGCAACGGGCTATGTGTTTCACACAGACTTAGAATCTGAGGTCGTAGCGAAACTATATACCCATTACGGAAAAGATTTTGCCGAACGTCTTAAGGGCATGTTTGCGATAGCTATCCTAGATGGCTATCGGTTAATGTTGACCCGTGACCGGTTTGGCGTTAAACCTCTTTACTATGCGAGTGTGGGGCGGAAAGTAGTATTTGGCTCCGAAATCAAGTCTATCCTGACACACCCAGAAATCACGGCGCAGCTACACATCCCAGCACTTGAGGAAATTACTGTCTTTGGATATGTTTTTTCACCTGACAAGACCCTGTTTGAAGGGATTGTTCAAGTCGAACCAGGTACGGTAATCACCTTCTCAGAATACGGGCAATCAACGACGAAGTTTTGGCAGGCACCTGAGGCAAGCTATTTTGATCCAGAACATCATTTGGATTACTCAACTGCGGTGATTCAACTAAGGCAATTAATCATAGAAACCATGGACTTACTTCTTGCGCACGGAAACCACCCGGTGGGCATTTATCTCTCAGGGGGATTAGATTCAACTATCCTCGCTCTGGTTGCCCGGAATATATTGGGCTACCCTGTTACTACATTCACATTAGCCGACGGTTCCGAAACCGCGGATCTTCTCGCAGCAAGAGAGGTGTCTGCTAAACTAGGCACCCGGCATATCGAACGGAGAGTGACGGTTGACGATTATTTCAATAAACTAAGCCACTTCGTTCAACATTACGAGTCGCTCGTAGCTGGAGGGGTTTTTGATATCCATGGTGGTGTAGCATTCCATCTGCTGTCTGAGACAGTGTCAGAACACGTTAAGGTTGCCTTCTCAGGAGAAGGGGCTGACGAATTATTTGGGGGTTATTACTGGGCTTATACTCATCCATTAGGATTTGCCGATCGCATTAGGAGTAGGCTGCAGTTTAGTCCAAACGGATATAGAACACACAAACTCGTAGATAACCTTTTCCCATTCCCTGAGGACGAGCGTATCTACCGACGTAACATTTTTGATGCTCTCATAAGAGGAGGACTTGCCAATTACCACCTGCAGAGTGTAGATAGGTCTGCGGGCGCTTTTGGATTCGAGATTCGCCCTGCCTACCTTTTTGATGACTTGGCAGAATTCGCATTGAGGTTGCCTATCGATTACAAGGTACCTGACAAGCAGATGACAAAGCGAATTCTTAGAGAAGCATTCAAGCCAGAACTAGAGCAATTGGGTTTAGATTGGGTTCTTACGCGACTGAAGGAAGGCATGCCCGCAGCCGTTTCTAACATTGCTCCACTCATCAGAGAAAGGATGGAAGCTTCGATAGATGATTCAGCCCTCTCACGACACCCCCTAAGAACCTACCTTCGAAGCAAGACCGATATGTATCTCTTCGACATGTTTGCTGAGACATTTCTATCTGGGGTAGGCTATGCCATACAAGATTGCATTCCTCAGTAAGTATCCTCCTTTGGAAGGAGGCATCGCTGCGAAGACATATTGGCTGGCTCGCGGTTTAGCGATGCGCGGCCATATGGTGCATGTTATTACCCAAGGACTCTCGACTGGACGAGAATACCGGATTCAAGATAACGATGACAATCCTGCTCCAGTACAAAACTTGTGGGTTCACCGATCTCAAGAGGAAATGCCTTGGCATATACCAGAGGATGACGAGAATGCCCTTGCATTGCTAGATCTCACCATAAGGGTAATTCGGGAACACACAGTGCAGATACTAGATACGGGTTACCTTGTGCCCTATGGCATCGTGGGCCATTTAGCTAAAGAATCAACCGGGGTACATCACATAGTTCGGCACGGTGGGTCTGATTTAGAGAAATTCCTTAAAAGACAAGTTTTGGGAACGGTGCTCAACGAAGTAATAGCCAATGCTGATAGAGTAGTTACAGATAAGCACTATCGAGATTTACTGGAACCAATGACACCTCACCTAGTTTGTCAACCAGCGTATGTTCCAGATGGAAAGGCGTTCATTCCAAGCGATGCACCACGGCCACAGTTGCGTCTGGCCGTGATAGGAAAGATTAATTACTACTGGCAGCATAAGAGTTTGCATTTTATTGTCGACATCATGCGGCATCTTACAGGGCAATTCGAGTGCTGGATCGTTGGCCAAGGCAAAGGTATGGCAGATTTTCAACAGAGTCTTGGGCCTGAGACTGTCTCTAGCTTCAAGTGGTGCCCATTCGTTGCTCCATGGGAAATGCCACACTTGCTCAATCAGTTGGATGGTATCTTCATATTTGAGTCAGGATTACCGCACACCGTTGTATCTAATTTAGCATTGGAAGCTATATGCTCAGGAGTAGGCATAATAACTGACCGGACGGATTTTGCCGAAACATATCTGGACATTGTGAAGACAGATAAAAACCAAGTCATGGTGGTTTCTCCAGATGAGTCATCTTCGGCTGCAGGGATAATTGAACAGTGGGTTCGAGAACGAGCACATAATGTACAGCCTTCACACCAACTCGTTAGCTATCAGGAATATTTGTCTGCCAATGAAGCCATATATGCGGATCTTCTGAACGGCAGCCAATCCTAGAGTGTTTACCATCTTAATTTAGATATTGCCTCATTTTGTTCCAACAACTTGACGTTTTGTGTGACCGATTTAAGAACCAGCAATAGCCGGGTATGATTACCGTAAATCTTTGATATCAGCGGTTTTGATAGCGTTTATTACGCTCTTTAAAGAATAGTACCACCTGCCTTTAAGCATCTCTGCCTTTATTCTCCCATTTTTTCGCCATTTGTCGAGAATTCGAGTACTGATATCTGTCCGCTTACTTATTTCTCCTGCACTTAGGTAATCACCGATTTTCCCTTTAAGGTAACGTTTGGCAGAATTACTGCCTTGTAATCCTTTTTGCTCTAGAAATGATTTCCATACCGTGTCATCAGGATTGTTTTCCACAACATCAAGCAAGGAGGCGGGCTTACCATCGATAAAGAATTCACTATTTTTCTTGGTTGATTTCTTTGCCATGATAATATTGCTCTATTTAATCGGCCACCCCGGAATCAATTGGTCTATCTCATCCATCAGGCGGATGGTCTCTTTAAGTGCTACCGCTACCTTCTGGTAATGGACTCGCTCGTCATAGCTCAGTGTCCTGCCCTTGCGGTCTTTGAGCCATTTTTGGCAGACCTGATAACCACCGATATGAAAATTCCATACTTCCGGGGAGACACCTTCGAAATATTGAGCCTTGTTGATGTAGATTCGCCTGTTAGCTTCGTCATAGCGAACTTTATCAACTACATTGGGGCCCACCATGGGGTATTTCGTGATGAGGCTATTGAGCTTGGGAGACTCCATGAGGTGCAGGGATACCAGCTCGGCGACTTTAGCTACCAGTGCTTTGAAAAGCTCCCTATCCGAGGTAAGTGGCAATCTGGGGAAGTCTATCTTCAGGAACTCGG
>JAUWQP010000040.1 GCA_030611015.1 Chloroflexota bacterium
GAGGCGCAGGCGTCGATGTTCGCCGGGCTTGACCCCAAATATATGAAGGCCATCGACTCGGCAAGATAACTAAAAGTTAGCAGGCTGCCCAAAAACCTTGGGGCAGCCTGCCTCTAATACGCGAACCTAAGGCTGACCACCAGACTCAAGAAATAGTGGTGGTCGCTAACTTGGCGCAGATTGACGCTCGTAGAAACTGACATTGCGAAGCACAGCTAGAGCTACATAGAGGAGAAGAAAGATAGACAGAGTGATAAGAGATAAGTTCGAAAAACTGGATTATGGCTTCCAGGTTTTTTGCGCCTCTCTCCTTGGCCTGAGCATGTCTTTGCTCATGGCAATTATAGTGCTGAGGGAAACCTTCGGTATCAGCTATGACTTTCTGGTGGATACTTGTGTCTGGCTGACGATTTGGTCACTGCTCCTGCTGAGCGGACCGTTATATAAGGGGGGGGGGCATATTGCCATTGGAATGGTCCTGGAAAGATTGCACGGCAAAGTCCGCCTGGGATTTGACTTCTTTAATGCGTTCTGCACATTACTATATGTTGCGGTTGCCGCCTACGGAGGCGCTCTCTTAATCCATATCCTTTATTCCCAGGACCGGGTCTATGCGAGATACATTGCCATTCCTATGTGGATGGTACAAATTTGCGTACCGATAGGTCTATTCATATTCACTATTTATGTCATAGCCGACCTATATAGAATCATTCAAAGAATGAGAGGTAGCGCCACCAATCTAAACAGCAGTTAACAGACAATTTGCCCCACGTAGACAGGAGTTGTACTAGACTAAGCAGCCAAGAGGTTGGCCGGGACTTATCCAACGAGACAAAGCCACGATAGGAGGAAACCAGTATGGATATCTGGGCAATTATAGGTATCGTTTTAATATTTGTCCTGCTTCTCAGTGGCGCACCGATAGCCATTGCTTTCGCCCTGCCAGCGCTTATTATGGCGCTCATGTGCATGGGCGTGCCTCTCGACGCTATCGGCGGCTTCGTTTTCAATAGTATAAATTCTTTTCCGCTACTTGCCTGCCCCTTCTTTATCCTGGCTGGAAACATCCTCCTCAAGAGCGGAGGCATGCCAGATGTGCGCGACTTTATGCAATCCTGGGTTGGACAAATGAGAGGAGGGCTTGCTAGCGGTGCTATCTTCATCGGGGCTTTCCTCGGCGCTGTCTCTGGCTCATCCACTGCCTGCCTCGCCATCATGGGCACTATCGTACTACCGCTCATGGTAGACAGCGGCTACGATAGACCTTTCTCTTCCGCAATAGCACTTAATGCCGCCGAATTGGGGTGGATTATACCACCCAGCCTGGCCCTTATCATATTCGGAGCCCTGTGCCGGGTGTCCATTCCCGACCTGTTTTTGGCCGGCATAGGCACCGGCTTATTCACAGCTATCCTCATGGCCATAGTCGCCCTTGTCATCTCAAGACGAAGGAACTATCCGGCAGCCGCCAGTGTAAGCTGGAAAGCACGAGGCAGGTCTTTCACAAGAGCCCTTCCTGTACTCTTTATGCCGGTTATTATTCTCGGGGGAATATACGGCGGCCTCTTCAGCCCAACGGAATCAGCAGCCATAGCCTGTTTCTACACTGCGGCTATAGGCGTGTTTTTCTACCGGAAGCTTAATTGGACAGGGGTAAAGGTGGCCCTCCTGGATACCGCAAAGCTGTCTTGCCTGATTTACATACTGATTGTCGGCGCCGACCTGTTTTCCAAATTGCTTTGCTACCTGATGCTGCCACAGGCCATCGGTGATCTTGTCAACACATTCCATCTGAGCCCTTTGGGTTTCTTGCTGGTCGTTGAACTTGCACTATTGATCACCGGATTCTTCTTCAGCAGCATCGGGATGATTATCGTGCTTCTTCCCATGTTTGTACCCACTGTGCTTCAGATGGGCATAGACCCTGTTTTTTACGGGATTCTCGCCATTATGGTTACTTCCATAGGTGAAATTACCCCACCGGCAGGCCCACAACTCTGGTTCGCCGAGCCCATCTGTAAGGAGAAGATGGGGAACATTATGAGGGAATCCTGGCCTTTCCTCGGAGCCATGACTGTGGCTATGCTAATATGTACATTTGTTCCAGGTATCTCCATGTTTCTGGTCAATTTGTGGAGATAGTGAGGTTAGCCTCAGGGATTTTGGGGTAAGTCAGGTTGTCTAAAAAGCTTCAGTGCGCATAACCGACATGTCGTCTCCGAAAACCTGAAGTTTTATGAGATAAAAGTAAAGGAGGAGAATCAAATGGACGATAAAATGGCTTTAAGCGGTATCAAAGTAGTTGAAGTGTCCACCTGGGTAGCTGGCCCGAGTTGTGGGATGTGGCTGGGGGAATGGGGCGCCGACGTGGTCAGGGTCGAACCTATCGAAGGTGACCCTGCCCGCGGGCTGATGCAGTCCGGGGTAGTGCCAGTAACCGATTTCAACTGGTTCTGGGAGATGGCTAACCGGAGCAAGAGAGGCATAGCTGCCGACCTCCATCACAAGGCAGGCCAGGAGATTGTTCACAAGCTGGTGGAGAAAGCGGACGTGTTTCTGGCCAACTTGCGCCCGGGCACATTGAAAAGGGCAGGCCTGGACTACGAGACCTTAAGCCAGCTCAACCCCCGGCTTATCTATGCAAATATCAACGGATACGGACCGAAGGGCCCAGGAGCAGACTGGCCTTCTTTCGATGAGATTGGTTTCTGGGCAAGGTCTGGCATTATGGCTGGTTTGGGCGAGCCTGACACCCCCCTCGTACCACTCCGAGGCTCCATGGGCGACCATACCACCGGCATGTTCACACTGGGCGGTATCGCATTAGCCCTGTATGCGCGGGAACGCACCGGCCGTGGACAGCGCGTGGACTTGTCTCTACTTGGCAATGGGGTATGGGTGGCTGGCGTTGATATTCAAGCAGCGCTCATTTATAACATGGAAATACCAAGGTATTCCAGAAAGACTATGGGCAACCCACTATATAATCATTACGAGTGCAAAGATGGCAAATGGTTCCAGTTCCAGATGCTCCAGACTGACCGCTATTGGGCAGGCGTATGCAAAGCCCTGGAGAGGGAAGACCTCGAGCATGACCCAAAGTGTGCCTCCCACGAAAAGAGGATAGAGAGCAGCACAGAGATTATTGCAATCTTTGATGAAATCTTTGCCACCAGGAACAGAGACGAGTGGGCACCACGGTTTGACGAGAACAACTTGATATGGGGGCCCGCCCAGACGGCAATGGAGGTGACCCAGGACCCATGCGTTTTGGAAAACAACTACATCACTGAATATGAGCACCATTCTGGTCGCAAGGTTAAAGGTATAACCTGTCCCATCCAACTGAGCCAGACCCCGTCGAGGACACCGCAAGGTGCACCGGAATTCAGCCAGCATACCGAAGAGGTGCTGCTGGAGCTGGGATATAGCTGGGATGACATCAGCAAGCTCAAAGATGAGAAGGTGATTCCGTAAGGGCACTTGGAGAGGCAGGAAAACTCACAGGAGAGGAAAACTATGAGCATTCTTTTGTATGAGAAAAAGGACAGGATAGCTTATATTGCACTTAATCGCCCTGAAAATTTGAATACGATGAGCCGGGAGCTAAGTCGCCAGTTGTCAAAAGCTATAGTTGATTTCGAATCGGACGCTGACATCTGGGTAGGAATAGTAACTGGAACTGGAGACAGGTCATTTTGCGCTGGTGCCGACCTCAAAGATACGGAGGGACTGGAAGCCCCCGATGAATGGGAAACGGAATATGCCAGGCAGCTAGCGTCGGTGAAAAAACCAATGATTGCCGCTGTTAATGGTTACTGTCTGGGTGCTGGATTCACTATAGCCTTAGCCTGCGACATAAGAATCGCCTCAGAGACAGCGTCTTTCGGCACTCCAGACCAGAAACTAAACACCGTCGATTGCTACGCTTCGCTGGCCTTAGCTAATCTTATCCCGTCAGCAATAGCCATGGAGATTCTCTTTACCGGCGACAGAATCAGTGCCCAGGAAGCTTACCGCATTGGTCTCGTCAACAGGGTTGTACCTCCTGTTGAGCTTATGCCGGCAGCAGAGCAGACTGCCAGGAAAATCTGTGGAAACGGCCCCATGGCTATAAGAGCATGTAAGGAACTGGTTAAAAGAGGCAGAACGATGACTCTCGATGAAGGCCTCTGTCTGTTCAAAGCCCTGGCCCACACGGTGCTGGAGAGCGAGGATACCAGAGAAGGCATTACCGCTTTCCTGGAGAAAAGACCACCCGTCTGGAAATGCAAGTAGTAATTAAATTTGGAGGTGAAATCATGCAGTTAGAAACGGTTATCTATAATAAAAAAGGGAACATCGCCATAATCAGTCTCAACAGACCCAGGGTGCTCAACGCACTGAACAGGCAACTAATCAGCGACTTCCTCCAAGCGTTGAAGGCAGTAGAGGCAGATGCTGAGGTTAAGGTAGTTATCGTCAAAGGCGAGGGAAGGGCCTTTTCCGCAGGAGATGACCTCTCGGAAGATAAGAGCGGGACGCTGGAAGAGGGAATAAGGGCTGTAGAAACTTTGCAGGACACTACCAGAACTATGTTGAAAATGGGTAAACCTGTAATCGCCGCTGTCCATGGCTATGCCCTAGGCGCCGGCTGTGAATGGGCTATGGATTGCGATATAAGGATAGCCGCCGAGGGAACCAAATTTGGATTTCCCGAGACAAACGTCGGCGGTACAGTGACCAACGCCGGTACCAAGCTATTGCCGCTTCTGGTAGGACTGGGAAGAGCCAAGGAGATGGTCTTCACCAACGAGATGATTGATGCCAGGCAGGCAGAGCAGTGGGGACTTGTAAACAAGGTAGTCCCCCTGGATGAACTGGAAAAAACCACCATGGACATGGCCAGGAAGATAGCCAACAACTCAACCCTGGCAATCTATCTTTCCAAGATAGCTCTGAATCAGGGGGCATATCAAGACTTCGAACAAACCCTTGAGCAGGAGACCAGAGATATAATGCTCGTCATCTCCACCTTAGAAGCGGCCGAACGGGCAAAAGCTGCCCTTGGGAAAACTAAGAAATAAAGAGTAGCCAGTAAGGAAAAGGAGAGAGAAATGATTATAGACTTTCGTATGACTACCCCACAAAAAGAGTGGATGAGCCTCGAGGAGGCGCAAAGAATCATGCCAACAAGCTACTTGAGAGGCTATCGAGGAATATATTCCGACGTAGCCAACGCATTCAAGGTAACCACTGACGACCTTATTCGCAGTATGGATGAGGGCGGTGTTGGTAAGGCGGTCCTTCAAGGGGAATGGGCAATAGGCGACTATCGTAAGCAAAACGATGCTGTCTACAGGATAGTACAAGCACATCCCGATAGATTTATCGCTGGCTATCTATGCCTGAATCCACTGGAAGATGATGACATGGTTGAAGTCGTTGAGAGAGAGGTGAAAGAGAGGGGCTTCAAAGGTATAAATATCCAGGGCTGGTCCTGCCGTCTCAGGCCAAATGACAAGAGATTCTACCCGGTCTATGCTAAATGCCAGGAACTAGGCATACCGGCAACTATCCATTCATCAATTAACTTTACCGTAGACCGGACTATAGACTACAGCAGGCCTATATACATTGAAGAGGTAGCCTGTGACTTCCCCGACCTCACCATCGTCGCCAACCACGGCGGCTGGCCCTGGGTTACCGAGATGGTAGCCACCGCCTGGAAGCACCCTAACGTTTATATCGAAATCGGGGCAGTTTCACCTAAATACATTGGAACGCCGGGCACCGGCTGGGAGCCACTGATGGTATACGGGAACTCTCTCCTTCAGGATAGAGTCTTATTTGCCACCGATGACATGCTGCCGCATAAGCGCTGTGTTGACGAACTGAGAGCTTTGCCTCTCAAAGACGCAGTTAAGGAAAAGTGGCTTGGCGGCAATGCTGCCAGGCTTCTGGGATTAGAACAGAGGAAATAATACGCTCATAAGCCTGCATCAGGCTGCTGGCAACAAGCCAATATGCTCGGCCTTATTTGCCCCTTTCCTCGTAATCAGGGCACTAGGTGGCATTAGGGCACTCCGGTAATAAGGATGATGGTGAGAGCCGGTTACACCGGTGGAAGAGGCAGGGAGAGTATCTATGACTTCTACAAAGAGGTCTTAATCAAAAGAAATAAGAATAAATTTTCGCCAGTAACGTCCTTTCCATAGCTTCTGCGTCTGGCTTTGGAAGGTGTGCTAGCCGGAACTTGATTGCCTGAGAGAAGTATCTTTCTCTTTAGCTCATTGGTATTGTGACATCCATAAGTTTTACATTAGGCGATTTTTGTTCAGCCGCTCTTTACTCATGAGCTATAACATGCTGCTGTGTGCTAATATAGTGGGCAAATACTTCTCTCTGACACGGTTGCTTTCTTCCCGAGTTGATAAGAAACATCAAACAGGCTAATCTTAAATCAGCAATTATGACCGATATCATCGACCATAAGTTACATGAGTGGGTAAATGGGAGGAGTACAAGGGATGCCAGGACAACTATTTTCTACAAGATAAGAGATATACCATACGCTGTAATTCCTGAACTCAACAACCCCGAACGATATATAGACATGCTCAAACTCAACAGAGGTTCATGCACGCCAAAACACCTCCTGTTATGCAACATGTATCAAAGAATCGGCCTGGAAGTGCTATATGCAGTCTATCCGTTCAGATGGGACGAGTTTGAAACCCTTTATCCACCAGAGCTAAGGACTCTAGCTAAAGCTATGCCCATAAGCTATCACCTTGCCTGCAAGGTGAATATAGACGAAAGGCTTGTTTTAGTTGATGCTACCATAGACCCAGCACTACAAAAGATAGGCCTGCCTGTGAATAAAGAATGGGATGGCATCAGCGATACATTGCTCGCCATAAATCCCTGCGGTGAGGAACAATTATACTACCCTTCCGAAGCATCCCTCATGCAGCCCCAAGTCACCGACGAAAAATCGCTGGCTTTCTACAATGGGATTAATTCATGGATGGAAAAGCTAAGAGGGTAAGTCTTTCATAAGAACGGAATATTTGAGTCACAAAAGTAGAACCTGGCAACTTATGTCATTCTTAAAGACCATTGTCCTGATGGCCAAACTCGAGTAGTATGTAGGTTATGGATAACTTAACCGCCGACCTCATACTTTGCAATGCTAATGTGCTCACTCTGAATCCAGCCTTTCCCAGAAGCCAGTTGGTCGCTGTTCAGAATGGCAGGATATTGAGCGTATCGGGCAACGAGGCCATCAAGGAACTAAGCAGCACTAAAACTAAGGTTATAGACTGTCAGGGCAACACAGTTCTTCCCGGTTTCAATGATGCCCATTGCCACGTCATCGCCTTTGCTGAAAGCCTGCTTACTCCCAACTTGGGGCCACCTGCAGTGCATTCCATCTCTGATATCCAAGACGAGATTCGAAAACTGTCCCAGAATTCACTACCAGGAAGCTGGATAAGGGCTCGAGGATATAATGAGTTCTACTTAGCTGAGAAACGCCACCCCACCCGCTGGGACCTGGATGAAGCTACAACTACTCATCCGGTGAAACTGACACACCGCACAGGGCACACCCATGTGCTCAATAGCCTAGCCTTGGAACTTGCAGGTATCTCCAAGGAAACCCCCGAGCCACCTGGCGGTATGATCGAGCGCGATTTAGAAACCGGCGAGCCAAATGGGTTGCTTTACAGCATGAGTGATTATCTGGCAAACATAGTACCACCATTGAGTGATAACGAGTTAGAGCAAGGGATAGAACTGGCTAGCGAAAGATTTCTCTCCTTAGGTATAACTTCTCTACAGGATGCTTCTCCGCACAATGATGTTCGGCGTTGGCAAATGTTCGAGCAATGGAAAGGCCAGGGATACTTGAAACCCAGGCTGAGTATGATGTTGGGAGTGGAAGCTCTCAATCAGTACCAAGAGCAAGACTTCCTCTCCAAAACAGGTAGTAGCCAACTGCGCCTGGGTGCAGTAAAAATGATCCTGGACGAGACCAGAGGCCAGCTTAATCCTCCCCAGGCACAACTAAACCAGAAAGTATTCGAGATTCACCAATCAGGTCTCCAGGTTGCCCTGCACGCTGTAGAAGAAACCACTGTAGAGGCAGCCTGCTCAGCTTTAGAATATGCGCTGCAAAGGTCCCCTCGTGTAAACCATCGCCATCGCCTGGAGCACTGCTCCGTATGCACTCCAGCAATGGCAAAACGATTAGCTTCGCTCGAGGCAGTGGTGGTTACCCAACCAGCCTTCATTTACTATAGCGGTGAAAGGTATCTCAAAACAGTGTCAGAGGAGCAACTCGAGCATCTATATCCTATAGCTACTCTTATTAATACTGGCCTTAAAGTGGCAGCCAGCTCAGACTGTCCTGTAGTACCACCAAACCCACTAAGCGGCATCTATGCTGCTATTTCTCGAACGGCAGAGACAGGTCAAAGACTCCTACCTGAAGAGCGTATCTCACCATTACAGGCGCTATGGATGTACACCATGGTCGCCGCCTATGCCTGTTTTGAGGAGGACATCAAGGGCTCCATAGTACCAGGCAAGCTTGCTGACATCGTAGTATTGAGCGGTGACCCCACCAAAACAACTCCTGGGGAACTGAAAGGCTTGGAAGTAGAAATGACTATAGTTGGCGGGGAGATTGCATGGAGAAAAAATGCTTAGCCAACGACGCCTTTCTCGATATATTGACGAAGCTGTCCCTCACTTAGACCTACTAAGTCTTGATAGACATAGCAGTTATCCTGCCCAAGCAAAGGAGCAGCCCGCCGAAATTGGGCAGGTGTATCGCTAAGCCTTATTGGCGTGCTATCAAAGCTAGTGTTGCCAAGTACTGGATGTGGAAGCTGAATAAAGAACCCCCTAGCCTTTAGTTGGATATCTTTTGCCAAATCCGCAGCATTATTAACAACTCCAGAGGGCACTCCAGCTCCCTGGAGCATATTCATCACCTTTTCAGGTGCATAATTAGCAGTCCATTGACCCAACAACTCATCCAGTTCCTCAACATTCTCCAACCGCTTCGGCAAGCTAGAAAATCTTTCTTGTTTAGTCCAGGCGGGATTACCCAGGACTTGGCACAGTGCATACCATTCCTCCTCAGTAAACACAGCGATAACACTCCACCTGTCATCACCCAGACACTTGTAGCAACCATAGGGAGCAGCCGGGGTACCGCCAGGGGCATTGCCCTGAGGCACGGCAAGACTATGGTTAACCGAGTAGTCCAGAATGGCAGGCCCAAGCAAGCTGCAAATTGCCTCATATTCTGAGATATCAATATATTGTCCCTGACCAGTTCTAGCTCGATATTCTAAAGCTGCCAAGATAGCTAAGGCAGCGACCATGCCAGCCAATGGGTCTGCATAAGAATAGCCTATCCCTGCAGGAGGGCTCTGAGCAAAGGAGGTGAGATAGGTGATGCTTGAGAGCGCCTGAATAGTAGGACCAAGGGCAACAAAATCTCTCCATGGCCCTGTCTGTCCCATCCCTGACATACTCACCATGATAAGGTCAGGTTTCACCTTTTTTAGAATCTCGTAGCTTAGCCCCCAATTAGCCATCACCCGAGGGGTAAAATTTCCTATCACCACATCACTTGCTTTGATTAGCTTGAGCGCAAGCTCCTTGCCCTCAGAGTAAGCCATATCCAAGGTTATGCTCAGCTTGTTGCGGTTCCAGGTGTTGAAGTAACCTGTAGCATTGGACTCGGCACCCGTTGCAATCTTCTTAGATTGAACCTTGATAATTTCAGCCCCAAAATCAGCCAGTATTCTCGTGGCATAGGGGCCCGCCAGAAGCCAGGTAAAATCCAAGACCCTCATCCCGTGAAGAGCATTTTGGCGCATCAAGCGTCCTGCTGAGACAACATCAACGGAGGAACGTTCACCCACCCCACCAGATGAAAGCCCTGACTCTTCGCCACAGAGCTGAGCATTATGTTCACCAACTAAAGGGGCTCGCCTCCTTATGCTCCAGGACGAGCTACTAAATTTGCAGGGAACACCGGGGTAGACAAAGGAGGCACCAGCTTCGGGATGGCCTACTGGGATGAAGAAATTGCGTGCCCTAAGCTGGGGATTACTGAACACATCCGGCGGTGAACTGACTGGAGCCCATGGGAAATGCATAAGTTGACCCAACTCAAAAAGCTCGGCTGTAGCATGAGTCCTAGTCCAGCATGCCAGCACCTCAATAATGTGGTCAGCATGTTGTCTGCGGTAGTCCTCTTCACGCCACTTCTCCTCATTAAGGTCTGCAGCCATACCCTCACTATCAAGCAACTCAGTTAAAGTCTCCCACTCCCTGTTAAAGGTAAGCAGAATGTAGCCATCTTTGCATGGTAAGAGACAAGCAGAGTTAGTCCAGTGAAGATTTCCTTGTCTGCGAGGTACTACCTTTTCATAGAAATAACGAACCATCACATGCTCAAGAGTTGCAGCCACAGCTTCCTGCAAGGAGATATCAATGTGCTGCCCCTTGCCGCTACGGTGTCGTTCATGTATCGCTATAAGAATGCCAACGGCAGCAAAAAGAGGGGCCACGTAGTAGGACTGCTGTCCGTAGGGCTTGAGGGGTGGAGCATCGGGTATTCCACAGACGTACATCTGTCCACCTAAGGCTGAAGCAACTATGTCACAAGACTTATACGCTTTGTATGGCCCAGTTTGTCCAAAGCCAGTAACTGAGACTAAAATGATTCCAGGGTTCTTGCCACTTAATACCTCGTAATCCAAGCCGATTTTCTTTAAATATCCAGGGGGAAAACTTTCTACTACAACATCAGTTTTTTGGACTAACCTGAGAAAGATATTCTGTCCCTCCTCGGTCTCCAAATCCAGTGTTATGCCAAGTTTACTAGTGTTGTTATACCAGAAGAACAGACTTTTCTCAGGATGCGGCGTATTTCCCCAGAACGGGCCTAACCAGCGTGAATTATCACCACCAGGCCTTTCTATCTTGATGACTTCAGCTCCCATATCAGCCAGAAGCTTAGAGCAAAAGCAGGCCTTCTCATCAGCTAAATCCAGAACCTGGAGCCCCGCCAGCAGAGCTGTCTCTTTTCCTTGAGCTACCATCATCAAAACAAGACTAAAGCAATGTTTAGCTTTGCTGCTTGAAATATCCGAGGGCTAACGTTTCCTTCTAAGATAACCAGTCACGAAGATAAAAAAGCTATTACAGACTTCCAATCTAGAAAAGACCTTGTTGGTATAAGCATGAGCGAGTGGTTAAATTGCTGTAATGCTTACATATACTTAGTCAGATGAAGGCAAAGGCCGGGGCTGCTGAAGTTCCATTTCCTTGCCGCAGCAGGTGACCGTGCCTTCGCCAGCCTTGGTACAGAGCACCTCAGTGCTGCAAATCTGGCATTTAAATCTTTTACCCAGTTGATTCATAAGGCTATCTCCTCATTTATATCATTAAAACCAAGCTTGAGAGGACTATTTTTTCAGCTCCATTGGCTGACCACAGCAAGTTACTGTGCCCTCGCCACCCTTGGTAACAATAAACTCTGAGCCGCACTTCTTACAAACATATCTTTTGCCTATTTGATTAGCCATCCGTATTTGAACCTCCTCAGATATTTTAGTCCCAAAGCCTTCAGATTGCAAAAACAAGCTGTGCCCATGCTTAATAAACTATTCCACAGCTTAAAGCTCAATCTCCTTAAGACCCGGTGCTATTATAAGTCTAGGCTCGGTTACTGACTGGATGTCCTCGGGCATAAGCCCAGGATATATCTCTCTAAGAAGAAGTCCATCAGCAGTGACCTCAATAACAGCAAGGTCGGTAAATACCATATTCACTGCCCCCCTAGCAGTTGCAGGAAAAGCTAATTCATTCACGAGCTTAGGCTGTCCATCTCGAGTAGTATGTTCCATGGTAACAATTAGCTTCTTGGCTCCAGCACACAAATCCATGGAGCCGCCTATGTTTCCAACACAATCCAGCCCCCTTGCCGGGTTTGCCCAGCCTGCCAAGTCACCCTTCTCCGAAACCTGGAGGGCACCCAATACAATAACATCCATATACCCCCCTCTTATCATAGAAAAGGATTCAAATATATCAAAGTAAGCAGTTCCAGGAACCTGTGTTACTGGCTGACAGCTTGCGTTTATCAGGTCCTGGTCAACATCTTCACCAAAAGCTATAGGACCTGTTTTGAGCATCCCAATCTCTGATTGAAGGATTATATCTCTTCCTTCTATCCAGTCACTGATAAGGGTTGGTATCCCTATTCCTAAGTTCACATAGTTGCCATCCTTCACCTCTTTGGCTGCTCGCATAGCGATCATCTCTCGAGGAAGCCCCTCAAATTTACTTGGCATTTTTGCCTCCCTTCATGAAATTTAATCTATACCTATGCTAAAGCTGAGACGTGGCACCTTTACCACCCGCTGCACATATATCCCTGGAGTATGCACAAAATCAGGCTCTATGTCCCCCAGCTCTAGCAGATTCTCAGCCTCAGCAATAGTCACTTTGCCAGCCATAGCCATTACATGATTAAAGTTTGATGCTGTTCTACGGTATCTCAGATTCCCTTCTCTATCCCCTTCATAAGCATGAACAAATGCAAAATCTGTTTTTAAAGCATATTCCAAAATGTATTTCCTGCCATCAAATATCCTTGTCTCCTTTTTCATCGCCTGACTCGAAGGCACATTGGATACAACTTGCTCCTCCACTATTGAGCCCGTGCCTGTAGGAGTGTAGAATGCAGGGATTCCAGCTCCTCCAGCCCGATATTTCTCCGCTAGAGTTCCCATAGGATAAACCTCTAACTCTATTTCACCAGCCCTAACTGCTTGTTCAAAGGGGTCCTGCAAGCCTTTAGTCATGGAGCGGGAAATCCCATAAGAATCTATTACTTTCTTAATCTGCTTATTTCCCACCAGTTGAGCCAGTTCGTCCGCAGCTCCTAACAGGGGTCCACATCCACATGCCAGGGTAAGATTTTTCACCTTTTTTTTGATTAATGCCTGCAGCAAAACTCTGGGAACTCCAGCAGCAAAAAAACCAGGTATCGCTATCACCGCCCCATCCTCTACATCAGCTATCGCTTCTTCCGGGCTAGAATATGTCTTGTCCACAAAATCTCCTTTCTTTCTGCTCTTCTCCTATCTACCCCATGCCCCACTAACCATCGAGAACCACAGGGCAACAGGCAAAGAATATCTTTACTCCATCGGCAGGCCATCAATAAACTATTGGCGACGAGCGAATAAAATAATACCAACAACTATAAAAAGGGTCAAGGCAGCCTTAACAAAAAGGACATTTCAAGCCTGGGATTTCGTGCTGCTTGGCCACGTCTGTGGCTACTCCAAGGGAAGCTAAGATGCTAGCCGCGTGTACCGCTGGCCATTGGTTGTAAAAGCAAGCTTGCCAGCGTTTTTTCTAGCTCCAGGCCCTCAGACAGGGACAGGCCTAAACCTCTCACCACCGCCTGCTTGGCAGTCCTAACTGCCATAGGGTCAAGAAGTGCAATTCGTCTGGCCATTCCCTCAACAGTTGACAGGAGTTCACCCTTCGATACTACTCGATTGACCAACCCTATATTGAAGGCTTCCTCAGCACTGATGCGGCGACCGGTAAGTATCATCTCTAAAGCCCTGGCTCGGCCTACTGCACGGGGCAAAGTTTGAGTAGCTCCGGCAGCCGGGATGATTCCAAGTCCCACCTCAGGTAAACCAAAGTGTGCATCTTCTGAGGCTATCCTTATATCACAACACAAAGCTATCTCAATTCCCGAACCCAGAACATAGCCGTGAAGAGCAGCAATTAGAGGCTGGGGAAGGCTCAAAAAAAGCCCCCAAATATCACGCCCCCAGCGCACTTGTCGGGCAATCGTTGGTGACGGGGCAGTAAGAAACTCACTCAGGTCAGCTCCAGCACAGAATGCCTTCTCACCTGCTCCCCTGAAGATGGCTACCATTACCTCAGGGTCATCTCTTATAGCGCTCAAGACCTCATATAGCTCATCCCGCATCTGAATATTATATACATTCAAAACTTGGGGACGGTTAAGAGTAACACAGGCAACATTGTCCCTCTTTTTATAAATTACGGTTTCAAACTCGCTCATTGCAACCTATAAGACTGAACTAATCCCCTACTTCCCCTTGAACTGAGGAGGCCTTTTCCCCAGAAAAGCTCTGATGCCCTCAGTGCGGTCTTCAGTTGTGTGTAAGAGGAAATAAAGGTCAGCTTCTAAACGCAATCCCTGCTCCAGTGTCAGGTCCAAACCCTTATGTATTGCCTCCTTGGCATACTTCAATGCTAAAGAAGCTTTAGCAGCCATAGCCTGCCCCATTTCTGTTACCATCGGGATGAGCTCTTCCTGCGCAACTACCTTACTAACCAAGCCAATCTGATAAGCCTCTGTGGCATCTATGGATTGTCCAGTGAGAACCATTTCCATAGCTTTGGCCTTGCCTACCAAGCGTGGTAAACGCTGCGTTGCACCATCCCAGGGGATAAGGCCTGAGGAGACGTGGGGTAATGCAAAGCGGGCTGTTTCTACGGCAATTCTGAGGTCACAAGCCAATGCCAATTCCAGACCTTGTCCCAGGGCATCCCCGTTGATTGCAGCAATAACCGGGGTTGTAAGACCTGCTACTGGTTCAGCCACAGATGCCAGCCTCGTCTCCTGTTCACCACTGGTCATCGAGGAAAGCTCATTCAAGTCAATCCCAACAGAAAAAGCCCTTTCTCCAGCACCTGTAATAATAACCACTCTTATCTCTTCATCACGATTAATATTGGCACAAATAGCAGTCAATTCCTCAACCAGCCGTATATTTAGAGCATTGTTTGCCGACGGGCGGTTGATGGTTATAACGCCCACACCCTCTGTCTTTTCGTAAATAAGAGTTTCATAAGACATGCGATTTCTCCGCACCAAAAGCGAAAGTCAAAAGCTTACCATCTTACTGAAAAGATATCTTCTTGCTGGCACAGCCACGACCTCACATGGATATTTTAGCAGCTAATAGAACATATTTCATTTCAACCCACACGGTGAACCCTATAGGAAGGAATACCGTGAATCCTTGAATTTGAAGCCTAGCCTTGTACTATCTGTCTCTCAGCTGAACCGTAACTTTCAGTATATCAAGGGAATTAATAGCTCGTAAGCCAACGAGTTCGGCATCAACTGGTCCCCTATTTCTTCTGGTGTATGACCTCTTTTGGTTAAAGACGTCAGCAATCTCTTCTAAGCTCATCTCGTACCTTATCTGCAGTGCTTGCCTAACTGTGTCTCGAAAAGTCATGTGTGCCCTCCTCTTGTGTTGCCTCCGTTCAATGCTAAGTTAGTATTTCTTGAGCAATCTTATGTAATAAAAGCCAACAGTGGCTTGACAGAATATCTAACATGGTATAAAATGTTAAGCATCGAGGATGTAATTCGAGGAGCTTATAAGAATGGTTAAAATTGGACAAAAAACAGCAGAGTTGAGAAAAAGAG
>JAUWQP010000053.1 GCA_030611015.1 Chloroflexota bacterium
CAAGAAGGGATACCAATTTTGCTGAAAATCCCTTTAGATAGAAAAATCGCCCTGCTTTATTCTAAAGGAATTCCTTTGGTAGAAGGGATGCCTCGATGGCGTAAGGAGTTTCTCAGACTTTTCCAGGACATCAAAGATATACTTGCTGCTAGGTGGGCAGCAAAATGATGGACTGGCAAGAGGTTACCATAGATGGCGAGACACACCTCAAAAGGCTAGTGGATATGTATGAAGAGCTAGGCTTTGAAGTTCGCCTGGAGGAAGTCAAGCCTGAAGAAGTTGAGCATTGCACTCAGTGTTTGTAAGAGAAGGGGGAAAAGATATACCGAGTCTATGCCCGACGCAAGCCAGAAAGTCAGGAGTAAATGAAAGAAATAGTGGTTCTTAGTGGCAAGGGAGGAACCGGGAAGACAGCTATTGTGGCATCCTTTGCGTCCCTAGCCCAAAATAAGGTATTAGCCGACTGTGATGTAGATGCCGCCGACCTTCATCTTCTTCTCAAACCTGTGGCTAAAGAAGAAAAAGAATTCTGGAGTGGGCGAGTCGCTTTCATAGACGAAGAGATGTGTACAGAATGTGGCTTATGTCAGGAATTGTGCCGCTTTGGGGCCATTAAGGATTTTGAAGTTGACCCCCTCTCTTGTGAAGGGTGCGGCTTCTGCTACCAGGTTTGCTCTGTTGATGCTATCGCTATGAAGGACAGCATGAGCGGGCATTCGTTTATCTCGGAAACCAAATACGGTTATTTATGCCACGCCAGGTTGGGTATTGCCCAAGACAACTCAGGAAAGTTGGTGGCGCTAGTGCGGCAGAATGCCAAGCTCATCGCTGAGGGAGAAAATTTAGACTACATCATCACCGATGGTCCTCCAGGCATAGGCTGCCCGGTTATCTCCTCGCTATCGGGTGCCAGTCTGGCATTGCTGGTGACCGAGCCCACGTTATCAGGGATTCATGACCTTGAGCGTGTCATTGGCGTTTGCCGTCACTTCGGCATTCCTGTTTTAGTTTGCGTAAATAAATATGACCTCAATGAGGAGAATACCTATCGAATTGAAAGCTATTGTGCTGACGAGGGAATAGAGGTGGCTGCAAGGATTTCTTTTGATAATGTAATAACTGAAGCGATTGTTCAGGGACTGCCGGTAGTAGAATACTCCAACAACAAGGTAACGCAGCAGATAAAAGAGCTGTGGCAAATTATTCCAGCCAAACTAGAAAAATAGGAGGTAGAGATGCCAATTTATGAATACAGGTGCTTGGAATGCGGGAGGATTTCAGAGATATTTCTTCGTAGCCTTAACAGTCAAAATGTCCAGTGTCCAGCATGTGGCAGCTACAAGCTGGACAAACTTCTCTCCGCCTCGTATACTCTGAAGACTGATGCCTCTACACCTGGCACGACTTGTTGTGGCAGGACAGAGCGTTGCGAGACGCCTCCTTGCTCTTTAGACGACACTTGCCGGAGGGATAGCAAATGAGATTCGCAGTACCTATAGTAGAAGATAAAGTAGCTGCTCACTTTGGCCATTGCAGCCATTTCGCCTTATTTGATGTTGATGAAGCGACTATGGCGATTGTAAAAAGGGAGGTCATACCATCGCCAGGACACCAACCTGGGCTTCTTCCTGCATGGCTGGCTGGAGAAGGGGTTTCCGTTGTCATAGCTAGCGGCATGGGCTCTAGGGCCCAGGCTCTTTTTAGTGAGCATCGCATTGAAGTCGTTGTTGGCGTGCTTGGTGATGAACCTGAGAAGGCTGTTCTGGATTATATAAAAGGCGGGTTGGCAAGAGGCGATAATATATGTGACCATTAAGGATAACGGCAAAAAGGGGGCAAAAGCATTTTCCAGCGATAGCAATTTGAACCCTGGGAGGTGATTAAAGAAGCGAAATAGGGAACAAATGATTATCGTTGGACTGACCGGAAGCGTGGGCACAGGTAAAAGCACAGTAGCCAATCTTTTTAAGGAGCTAGGCGCTTATGTAATTGATTGGGATGAGCTGGCCCGGGAGGTAACCCGCCCTCACTTAAAGGCTTGGAAAGAGATAGTGGAGTATTTCGGGAAAGGTATTTTGAACGAAGACTTGACCATCAATCGGCAAAAACTGGCTGATATAGTATTCTCTAACAAAGAAAAGGTAGCAAAGCTGAATCAGATAGTTCATCCCGAGGTGTTTAAGGAAGACGAAAGAATTACTGATGAGATTAAAAGCCTTGACCCTGATGCTCTAGTTATTAAGGACATTCCATTGCTGTTTGAGCTTACGCGCCCTGTATATGTGGATAAAATAGTCGTTGTTTCCGCCAGCGAACAAACTCAATTAAGACGGTTAGAAGAGAAGGTGATAACTCGGGAGGATGCCAGAAATAGGATAAAATCCCAACTTCCTCTTGAGGAAAAGATTAAATCTGCCGATTTTGTTATTAATAATGATGGCCCGCTTGAAGAGACAAAGAAGCAGGTAGAGGAAATATATTCTTCGTTAAGAAAAGGAGAGCAACATGGAAAGCAGAGGTAAGTGGGAGGCCTTTTACCAGCAGGAGGTGATTTGGTGAATCAAATCGATGCAAAATTAGAAGAAGCACTGAATAAAGTGCTTGTCCCCGGGACAATGCGTAGCTTGGTACAGATGAACCTGGTTCGAAGCGCGGAAGTTAAGGATGGCAAGGCGAAAATAAATTTGGCTTCGACTGCTATCCCTGACCAACATCATAGTTGGCTGAAGGACAAAGCAGCGGCGGCGGTTAGTGAGGTTTCTGGGGTGGAGGAAGTAACTGTTGACCTTGTCGAAGCCAGGCCCAAAGAACTTAATCAGGTTGAGAAAATAATAGCGGTCATGAGTGGTAAAGGGGGAGTCGGCAAATCTCTGGTAGCTGGTTTGTTGGCTACTGCTTTTGCTCGGGAAGGCAAGGCTGTTGGCATCCTCGATGCTGACATTACTGGCTCCAGTATTCCCAAGATGTTTGGCTTAGATGCTCGCCCCAGCGGTAGCGAGACAGGTATTTTGCCCATATTATCGAAGTCTGGAATTGAAATTATGTCCATGAATCTGCTTTTGCCTACTGAGGATGAAGCGGTTATCTGGAGAGGTCCCCTCATGTCTAAAGCTATCACGCAATTCTGGGAGGAAGTTCTTTGGGGCAAGCTTGACTATCTGGTGATAGACTTGCCCCCGGGCACAGGAGATGCCCCATTAACGGTGCTCCAGGTAATACCCATATCAGGGGTAATCGATGTTTTTACTCCGCAGGAGTTGACGGAGATGATAGTTAAGAAGGCAATAAAGATGGCGCAGAAAATGAATGCTCGTGTTCTTGGGGTGATAGAGAACATGAGCTATCTCGTATTGCCTGACACAGGTAAGAAGATGGAAATTTTTGGCAGGAGCAAGGGGGAGGAAATGGCTAAGGCTTCCGGAGCTCCTCTTTTGGGGCAATTGCCTATTGATCCCGAGCTAGCTAGGTTGTGCGACCAGGGAGAAATTGAGAGGTATAGTTCAGATGCTGTGTCTGAGCTTTTTGCCAATGTGGTCGCAGTTCTAAATGGGAAGGATGAAGGGTAGCTATATATTGTTAGTTGAGCTTATCACTGGGAAGGATATCCTCATCTATTTCTAGAGGAGTAGAGAAGATGACAGAAGAATTTGACGACTCGTTCAAAGAACTGGAGCAATCCGTCATGGAGGATATGAAAAGGGTCTACTCAGAAAAAACGATTGACCATTTTCTGAGCCCCAGAAATCTGGGTGAAATTCCCGCCCACGATGGATTTGGCAGAGTAACTGGTCCCTGTGGGGATACTATGGAAATATACCTTAAGGTGAGAGATGGCAGGGTTATGAATGCTTCCTTCTGGACCGATGGCTGTGGCCCTAGCATTGCCTCGGGCAGCATGGTTACCGAACTGGCTAAAGGAAAGAGCATTTCGGAGGCTCAGAAGATTACACAGCAAGATGTACTGGATGCCTTAGGGGGACTTCCTGAGGATAGTCTCCACTGTACCCTCCTGGCAGCCAATACTCTTAAGGAGGCAATCAAAGATTACCTGGCTTTCCGGAAGGAGCCGTGGAAAAGAGCTTACGGGGTGCACTAGTTAATATAAATGAATTCCATCATCTATGGTCCGGTACCTTCATGGAGGTTAGGAAGATCGCTGGGAATTGACCTTTTATCTCGTAAGGCTAAAACTTGCAATTTTAACTGCGTTTATTGTCAGCTAAGTGAAACTGTTAACTCTGTTACCCAGCGAGGGGAATTTGCATCCCTTGCCCAGCTAACTGAGGAATTAAAGGAAGTGAGGGGCATAGCTGCCGATTATGTCACTTTTTCCGGGACAGGAGAGCCTACTTTAGCTAGCAATCTAGGGCAGGCTATCGAAATAGCAAAATCAACTTTAAATCTCCCTGTAGTAGTTCTGACTAACTCTTCTTTAATGCCCAGAGAGGATGTACGCCATGACCTTGCCAAGGCGGATGTAGTGGTAGCTACAGTAGACGCTCATACCCAGGAGTTATTTAGACAAATTAATAGACCTGTAACTGCACTTTTGCTCACTGATATACTTGAAGGCATTAAGCTCTTCCGAAGGGAGTTTGAAGGCAAGCTGTGTCTGGAGGTAATGTTCATAAAACTCAATGAGGATTTCGCTGGGGAAATAGCACAGGTAGTAAGGTTGCTTTCGCCCGACCAAGTACAACTTAATACCCCTTTGCGCCCTTGCGCTGTTAAGCCTCTAACACCATCACAAATGAGTTTTATAAAAGGTGAGTTTGTCAAACTTGGGGATGTAATCACAGTTTATGAAGCATCTATGCCTGAAGTCACACCGCTGAACTTAAAAGAAACCTTGCGACGAAGACCAAAAGTCTAAATAAGTTATGTTAAAGGTAAACAAGTAACCCTGTTTGGCTTGTGAACTGTGTGACTAATGATATAATTTGAAAAATTGATAGCTTAGTTAGTAAGGCTTGAGGAATGAGGAAAAGGCACAGCCTGGAATTGAAGCCCATCGGGATAATCCATTCTTCCTTCAAGAATACAGGGAAAGCCCCCTATCAGGGCTATAAAAGTGAGGAGATTTCTCAGATAGAGGTGTTTAAGGAATTCGAAAAAGGCTTGCAAGACATTGAGGGATTTTCCCATATTATCGTTATTTATTGGTTTCATAATTCTCAGGGATATCATCTGTTAGTTAAGACGCCGTGGGACGACAGTTTACACGGTCTCTTCACTACCAGGTCGCCGCATAGACCTTGTCCCCTGGGGTTGACTGTAGTGGAGCTAGTAGCCAGGGAAAATAATATCCTCAAGGTGAAAGGGCTGGACGCCATAGATGGCACCCCCCTTTTAGACATCAAACCATATATTCCCGGGATAGACGAAAGGTCGGTTGTCAAACCTGGCTGGCTTGAAGGCAAGCTGAGAAAGGAAAGAAACTGACAGCAGCTCATATCTCCATCCTGCTGGCTGTAGGGGCAGGCGCCGGTTTTGCCAGCGCACTGCTGGGAGTTGGTGGCGGTTTCATTATGGTTCCGTTTATCTACTGGATTATCCTGGCTATGGGTGTCTCTTCAGACATTGCCATAAGAATGGCCTTCGGGACAAGTTTGCTGGTGATTCTGCCTACAGCCATAAGTGGCACCTGGAAACATAATAAGAAGGAGGCAGTTCACTGGAAAACCGCCTTGATTTTAGGCCCATGTGCCCTGGTCGGCGGCGTAGTTGGAGCCACCCTGGCTGCTCGCCTTCCTAGCGAAATACTGGAAACAGGCTTTGGAGGACTGGTTCTAGCTGTTGCCTTGTGGATGGGTTTGGGAATGATGCCAAAGTTGGCGAGGCAGACTGAAGAGCCACGGGAAAATTTTTGGCTTGTGGGGGCTTGTGGTTTCCCTATAGGCATGGTAAGTGGGTTGACCGGGCTTGGCGGCGGGGTATTGATAGTCCCCATGCTGGTGTTAACATTGAATTTTCCCATGCACATTGCTATAGGGACATCGGTGGCTTCAATAATACTTGCCAGCCTTGGTGGTATTGTCGGCTATATCGTGAATGGACTTGGAGTATCTGGTCTGCTCCCTTATTCTCTAGGCTATGTGAATTTGCCCATATGGTTATGCCTGGCAGCTACCAGTATCCCCCTGGCCCAGCTTGGAGCCCGGGCAGCACAGGCTCTGCCGGCGAAACCACTTAGGTATATCTTTATTGCTTTTATGGTCTACTCGGGCTTAAGGATGATTGGCGTATTTTAGCTGAGCGTAGGTCTTTGAGCCGTAAAGGTATCCAGAATCGGCGACATGTTCGCACCTGCTGATCTACCACAATACGCCACATAGGGGTTGTAGAAAGTCGAACTGAGTAGAGTAAAGGCAAACGAGAAGCAGTGCCGCTAGGATTATCAGTATTGTTCCGCCTACCGGCCTAGTATACTTTGCATATCGGTCTCCCAGGCTTGAAGTTAGAGCAAAAGCAGCCGTGCCGAAGATAACGAGGTCGTCGAGCATAAAAATGAACACATAAAGGAGGATGTAGCCGTAATATTGGAATGTGGTGAGACTAGTCAGAGATAGAACTCGAGTGAAAACCGCCGGAATTCCAAATGAACAGGCAAATTCGACGGAATTTACCGTAAAGGCCAGAGCTATAATTCCCACTATCGTCCCCAAGGTTATGGGGGAAGACACAATTTCTTGTATTCTGGTCATCGTCTTTTTTCGTGACTCCTCGTCTGTAACCTTACAGACAATGGCACCTTTTGTCTCTATCACTTCCCTTATTTGCAATATTCCTCCACCCAGAGCTACCAATCCGATGACAATTGTCACCGGCCTGACATAGCCGATAAGCAGGAAAACATTGAGCCACGCTGTCATGAACAGAAAGTACAGGACTCCTGAAGCCAGAACAAAAGAGCCGACAATCAGCCATATTCTTTTTCTATCTCGCAAGGTCGCTATTATGGATATAAGGTAAACAAGCACCCACATAGCACAGGGGTTGAAGCCGTCCACAAACCCTAAAATTACCGCCAAAGCTGGGAGCGAATAATCAGTAGGGTCAATTTCCCCTATGAGGGGCAAGTTTATTTTATGTGTAGGTTCCTTACCCGTCGGCGGCGGGCACTCCCCCGCCAGACATTGTTTCAAAGCTCCTTCAATCGCTCTGCCCGTTGTTTCCTCGGATTCCCAACCGCCCAATACTTGATTTCCGAAGATTGTTATGGGAAATTCCGGCTCGTATTCTATCCCCAGCTCTGCAAGCTTCTCAGACAATAAGGCATGTCCTTGAGGTGTGGTTGCATCGTGAGCAGTAATGTTAATTGAGTAGGTATTCTCTAATTTTTTATTGAACGGCTCTTGTTCCTCACAACTTGAACAGCCGGGAAGATGGAAGAAATGGACTTCAAAACCTTCGCCTGTACCTGCCGTTCCCTGACTCGTGAATCCAATAACTATTCCCAAGATTATCAGGGATATAATCAAGTATCTCTTGAAGCGGTCCTGAAAAGTGTTTTTCAGAAAACTGGTCAACCTGTTGTATACTGACAAATACCACCTCAAAATGGCCTCCCCTGTTCAGGATGTTCTACAGGAAAGGCATGCTGCGCGCAGTTCGCCGATGGGAAGACTATGCCCTTAGCTGGAATCGCTATTTATCTCCTAATTCTACCCAAAAGTACATGAGTTGCACGACACCACTTGGAAATCTATGCTCTTACTCACCTTATTGCCAGCGATATCAGACACTATTACCGTGACTGTTGTTCTGGTAAGTGTCTCGTCCGGGGCAGTCCAGGTAATCATAGAGCCTTCCCCGGAAATCGCGCAGTGCTCGCAAGACCATTCGTAAGACACCTCGCCACTCGTGTCTGAAACAATGCACTCAATATCGTATTGTTTTGTTTTCCCAACCTTATAGTAGGCCCCTGCACTGATTGTTCTCAAATATTTGGGCTCCCTGGCAGTAACAACCAGGTCTTCAATAGTTGGCGGAGTACCAAGTACCACGCTGATAGATACCGACCTTGCGTCTTCCCGACCATGACCATCCTTAGCCACAACTGTGACGTAGTATATGCCAACTTCTGCGGGAGCAGTCCAGACAACTTCAGTCTCCGTGCCGGTAATATTACCTCCGTCGGTTACCCACTCATAGCTCAGCTCGTCGCCATCAGGGTCTGTAGCATCACATGTCACATTGAGACTACCCGAGCGAAGAGTCCAGACTGCATCGGCTGTTAAGCTGTTAATTTCTGGCGGCTTATTGGTTCTTACCTCGATGGTTATCTTTTTCATGGCTTCGCCACCACGGTCATCGGTCACGTTGACTGTAACGTCGTAAAAACCTACAGAGTTGGGGGCGGTCCAGATAACCGTAGCTCCTTCCCCATTTATTTCGCCTCCAATAGCCGACCAATTATAGCTCAGCTCGTCGCCATCGCGGTCTGTAGCATTACACATAATCTGGCAGCTTCCCGAAGGCAGAACTCTCTCCGGCGCAGCTTCCAGGCTGGTGATAGCTGGCAGATGGTTGGCTAGCATCGCGTCAAGCAGGATGGCAAGCAGCACTGCTGCCACCACAATTACCGTGATTACCAGATATCTTTTTCTGTTCATCAATTTACCTTTCCATGAAGCCTCTTTCGTTCAAGCCTGTATCCAGGGTACCACATATATTACCACTCTTGTAAAGATGATGGAAACTATGTTTAGCATTTCTTTATAGACGTCTTTTCCCACCATGTTCGGATGTACAATGTTATTGTAAATGCCTGGGAAAGGTCTTTCTGGTCAAAAGCGAAATCCATACCAGGAACAGCATTATGGGTACTTCGGTTAGCACCCCCACTACTGTAGCCAGAGCCGCACCCGACGCCACTCCGAAGAGGGTGGTGGCGATGGCTATGGCAACCTCGAAATGATTACTGCCAGCGATGATGGCAGCCGGTATAGCGTCGGCATATCTGAGTTTAATAATGCGGGCAGCCAGATAAGTGATGCCGAAGACCACTAAGATATTGACCAGGATGGCCAGGGTTACCATGCCCACTATGGCCGGCAATGCAACGATAATATGACCCTGGTAGATGAAGAGGACGACCAGAGTGATGAGCAGGGCGATTATGGAGACCTTACCCAATTTGGGCTCCAGCCTGGCTTCGAACCATTCCACCCCCTTTCTCCGTATCGCCCACCGGCGGGTAGAATAGCCGGCTATTAAGGGCGTTACGATGTAAATGGTTACGGAAAGGGCAATGGTGTCCCAAGGCACGCTGATACCGGCAATGCCGAGCAGTAAAACGGCCAGAGGAGCATACAGCACGACCATACTGAGCGAGTTGATTGCGCTCATCACCAGGGTATGTCCCATATTGCCTCTGGCCAGGTAGCTCCAGACCAGTACCATGGCAGTGCAGGGGGCAACACCAAGCAGTATCGTTCCGGCGCGGTATTGTTCAATTTCCGCAGGGTCAAGGAACCTGCCGAAAATAACGCTCAAGAATAGCCAGGCGAAGAAAGCCATGGTGAAAGGTTTTATAGCCCAGTTGGCAATCAGGGTGAGCCCGATCGGCTTGGGGGAGCGAGCTGCTTTTATAATCTCCCCCCAGCTTATCTGAACCATAATGGGATAAATCATGGCAAAGAGCAGGATGGCGATCGGTATGGAAACATCTGCCACCTCGAGTCTAGCCAGCATATCGGAAAGTTGCGGGAAGAGATGTCCTAATCCGACCCCGGCACCGATGCATAATGCAACCCATAAAGTTAGAAACTTTCCCCAGATACCGAGTTTCCGTTCCTTTTCAGCCATCCAATTGTAGCTTAGTAGAAGCTGTTATGCACATAACCGCATATCAGTCGCAAAAAGTTATTTCTTTATTGCTCTTGGCCCGACCCGCACGGCATGACTTAACCGCTGTTTATCCTGCAATATAATCTCCTCGTCGACGAGGGAGCTGCGCAGCAGTTCAATGAGCGAGGTCGCATAGTTGTTCAACTCTTTTCGGTCAACGGAGTAAACTATCCAAGGGCCGTCTCTCTTGGATTTGATAAAGCCAGCGTCCTCAAGTATGCCCAGATTGCGTGAGGCACGGGACTGAGAGATGTTCAGTGCCTGCATAACCTCACAAACACAGCACTCTCTTTCCAGGAGGACTTTCAGTATTCTGATTCTGATCTCATCAGAAAGGGCCTCAACAACTTTACAAAATCTCGCATCGCCATCCACTAAATATATTTATCATTGTATTTGAATATCTGCATATATCCTAATCACGAAAATCTTGCTTGTCAAGACGGTTAAAGAATGGTTGTTGTATCTTAATTGATGCTCCGGCCTTGAATAAAGCGAACGGGAAGACTCTCACCAGGGGAAAGATTCTTCTCTTTGCTCAGAGTGACAACAGGGTTCAGCATGACGATAGGAAGGTGGTCAGAATGGCAAGTGGGGCAGCCTCTAGAGGTTGATGCGTGTGCCGGCATTATTGAAGAAGAAAGCCTCGCCGAATCTCTGAGCCAGGACAGCAGATGCTGGTAAGCCAGTGCAGTGAGATACTCCCAGCCTCTGGATGCCCAAACTTAATAATTCGGCAATCGTTAAATCCAGTCGTTGTGGTGAGGCACTAACGAGGTGAGCGCCACCAATAACTGCATAGACTGGCTCTAACCCGGTCAACTTTTGGGCATGCCTTATGGTATTGATTACTCCTCGATGGGCACAACCCAGGAAGATGATTAAGCCCTTCTCAGACTTGAGAAAAAGTGCCTGGTCGTCCCACAGTGGGTCAGGTTTAAGTTCACCCTTCTCCTTGACATAAAGAACAGGGTCAATCATTTCATATTCTGTAATCATGGGTATTTCGCCGCTGGTAACGATATTTTCGCTAATCCACACTGGTTTCCTGGTTAAATTGAAGAGAGCTCCAGATGTTTCCGCAGCTTCTTTAGGGAAAGGCACGCCGGCATATTCCTCTTTTTCTCCAGGGTAACGGCTGTATTTGGCTGCCCAGATATCGGGGTGGGCGATTACCTCGACGTCGCCCTTCACCATTTTAAGGATGTGTAATAGTCCACCTGTGTGGTCTGAGTGGCCATGGCTGAAGACAATTTTATCAATTTGTGATAAGTCTACTCCTAAAGTAGGGGCATTATAAGCTGCTGAGAAACTTAGCCCCGTGTCGAAGAGGATTTTGTGGTCATCTGCCTCCACCAAGATACTCAGTCCCCATTCAGCAATAAGGCCCTCGTCACTGGCGGTATTTTCGCTTAGCGTGGTAATTTGGATTGACATTCTTGGTATCTCCTCACTATACAGCCGAACTCACCCTTATTTCGTCTCCCACCACCATGCCCAGGAAGTCGCAAGCGCTCCCGTTTCTTAGTGATATTTCAAGATAACCGGTGCTGCCTACGATAGCCATTACTCCTTTGTTTTGCGCGTAGTAACTACTGATGCCTTGAATACAGTGTCCAGCTGCCTCAATCATAACATCTTTCCCAGGTAAGTCGGCGCTTCTAATATTTGTAATCAAGTTGCCGAAGCGGTCAATGTGTAAGACCTGGCCAACCAAATTACCCTCTGGATCAAAGGACAGCTTTGGTATAGGGAGGACATGCAAGGAGTTAATTTTCCCCCCAAATTCATAAATTGAAATATCTAAAGAGAGGCCGGCAGCCACCGGGGCAAAAATATCTCTCCCGTGGAAGGTAGGATTGACTGGATGTCGCCAAAAACGAGGGTCGGTAATGGTTACAGCTTCAAGGCCTGTCTTAAGTATTATCTCGTTAAGGTCGCTGCCATATTGAGTTGAGGGAGTTTCAACGGGAAATAAATCATTAACTACATAGCTCAGGATGCCATTATCGGGAGCAACGAAGAGAGCCGAAGGAGTTTTTAGTATTATCCCCTCGCGTTCACTATCTACGCCAGGGTCAACAATAGCCATGTGAACTGTTTGCTTCGGAAAGTAGCGGTAAGCAGCGTTAAGTATGAAAGCGGCCTGCAAGATATTTTGCGGCTCGATAGAATGGCTGACGTCTATAATATTAGCTTCAGGGTTAATGCTTAAGATGGCGCCTTTCACAGCAGCAACATAAGCATCATCATAGCCAAAATCGGTGGTCAGAGTTATTATGGCACTCATCTATAGATACTAAGTCTGAGTAACGATTAAAACAGCAAAAATGACAAGCAGGATACTTAAGACAATGGTCAGCTTGAAAAGGGTACTTTCTATGCCTCGCCGTGTCCGATATACTGAATCAGCCTGACCAAAAATACCCCCTATGCCTCCACCGCGTAACTGAAATAGTATAGCAGCAATTAAAGCTATTGCTATTAATATCTGGGCGACGAAAAGATAAGTAGGCAATTTATTTCCCTCCCAGTTCTTGTATGGTAATTTCTCTCGCCATGCCCGGGTTAGCCCTCCCTTTGGTAGCTCTCATGACCTGTCCTATCATGAATGTCAAAGCTTGCTGTTTGCCAGAGCTATAATCTGCCACTGCCTCGCTATTGTTGACCATTACTTGTTTTACCGCCTCTCTTATTTCATCAGCATCGCTAATCTGGCTGAGTCTCTTTTCCGTTATAATCTCGCTGGCTCTTTTGCCAGTGTGAAACATATCCTCTAACACCATCTTGGCAGTCGGTCTGCTTATAGTACCATTATCTACCAGGTCAAGCATTTCGGTTAGATGTTTCGGACTTATTTTAACATTTTCAATCTCGGTGTTGGTAGCGTTAAGCAGTCGGCTAAAATCTCCTGAAAGCCAGTTACTCGCAATCTTGGTCTTGCCAGAATCCATTAGCTTGACGCAGTTTTCAAAATAATCTGCCATGGTTCTGGAGCTAGTTAGAATATTAGTGTCGTATAAGGATAAGCCGTATTGTGTCATAAATCGGTCTCTGCGTGCTTCGGGTAATTCGGGGAGACTGGCTCTGATTTCTTCTATCCAGGCTCTGTCCAAAACCATGGGGTGTAAATCAGGTTCGGGTAAATAGCGATAATCCTCAGCGTATTCTTTAGTTCTCATAGACACTGCCATGCCCTGTTCCTCTACCCAACCTCTCGTCTCTCTGACAATTTCTATTAACGGTAACCTAGAGCGATTGACATCTATCAGACTGTAAGCTCCCCGGTGCCACAATTTAGCCACATCTTCCTCTAGATGCACCTTGGTGATATTGATTTTTTCTTAGTGCCGTTGCTATCAATGGTCAGCCAACCTCCTCTCTCAATGGGAATGTCTCACTGAGTGATCTGGTAACCTTTCATCACGTCAGGGTAAAAGTAGTTCTTACGGTCGAATTTTGTATATTCGGGAATAGTGCAATTTAAAGCCAGGGCAGTCATCACCGTATATTTTACTGCCTTTTCATTGATGACGGGGAGGGTGCCAGGCATGCCCAGACAGCCGAGGCAGACGTGAATATTAGGAGGAGCACCGGCATAATCAGCGCTGCAGCTACAGAACATCTTACTCCTGGTTAATAGCTGAGCATGAACCTCCAGGCCGACGACAATTTCATAGGGCATATCTCTGGCTCAGTATATCAGTCTTATCGGGTGGGGGCAAGGCATTGTACTCGTTCATATGATTAGTGACAC
>JAUWQP010000082.1 GCA_030611015.1 Chloroflexota bacterium
ATCAGGTTTATGTCTCGTCTTCGAGTTCGTGAGCCCCCTTAGCGACATACCTTCTTTTAGTCCCCCCGTCAAGGGAGAAAGCGTGGCCCCGGAATGCCTTTAAGAACTCTAAGGCGAGCGGGATGGCCACGCCGGTGCGAACATGCAACATTCTAATCCTCCGTGGTGCCGCTGGCGAGCGGCATGTTTGATTGCTAACGCCTCTGTCATTCCGAACTTGTTTCGGAATCTCAAGATGCTGAACCAAGTTCAGCATGACAATTATGGACTCCCCTTTTTAATTATTGTCCCGTTACACCCTTGGTTAGGCTGGCCGACGTCGGCCAGCCTAACCCTGGACCCCCGCTCAGGGATGCTGAAACAAGTTCAGCATGACAACGTGCCGGTTGTAACCAAATGTATTTGCCACGAAAATACCCTGATATGTCTTGACGAACTCTACGCCCATTTCATTCCCGCATTTATCTGTCATTCCCGCGAAGGCGGGAATCCAGTACGACCGGTCTCCTGATTCCTGCTTCCGTAATACTGACAGATAAAGCCGGTGCTGCCAAGCCTAAATCTTCTGTAGCTCTGACCCGACAGGGGATGAGAGTGACAGAGGCCAGCCGGATTATAGGCATAACTCCCAAACATACAAGTAGGACGCTTAAGCGAACCCAGGCTTATATCCTCGTCGACAGGCCATTACAGGTTGCATGATCGCGTTCAGATAGGTGGGTGACAGTCAGCCGTCATTGCGAGGCGCTCTTTCACTTGTCATTGCGAGCCCCGACAAGTCGGGGCGCGGCAATCTCATTGTTTCGCCACCACCCCCTGGATTGCTTCGTCGCTGTGCTCCTCGCAATGACAGGAACCAACGACTAGCGGTGATGTGTCACTAATGTCCTGGACACCACACAACATTGCATTGAATTTTTCTCGAATTTCTTGTATAATTCCCTCGCAATTGGTCAGGGGGTTGACACCCTGACCCGAGCAAAAAGTTGCAATATAATTTGGATGTAAGAAAGGCCGCTGATGGAGCGAGAGAAGGGGTGTAGCTCAGTTGGCTAGAGCAGCGGTCTCCAAAACCGCAGGTCGGGGGTTCGAGTCCTCCCACCCCTGCCAGATGCCGAGGTGGTGGAATCGGTAGACACGCCATCTTGAGGGGGTGGTGGGCGAAAGCCCGTAGGAGTTCAAATCTCCTCCTCGGCACTTTAACGACATTTCGAGGTCAGGGGAAAGCTGATGGCCTCCCCTATAACCGAAAGATACGGAGCATTTTTAACATCAGCAGCAGCTCGCAAAAAGCGGAAGTAGTTCAGCTGGTAGAACGTCTCCTTGCCAAGGAGAAGGTCGAGGGTTCGAATCCCTTCTTCCGCTCCAAAGATATTATTCCCCGAGTCATCGGGGTAATAGCGGCGACGTGGCCAAGTGGTTAAGGCGGGGGTCTGCAAAACCCCTATTCGGCGGTTCGAATCCGCCCGTCGCCTCCACATAAAATCGGCCTTATTTGGTACACCGGGCACGACGAAAACCAAAATTGCAAACGAATTGCTAACCAACCTCGATCATTGACCACCTCTTGAAGACCCCCCCGCAGTCCATCATCAAACCGCAGTGCTGCCCCTGCCTGCAGCGCTGGCTGGACATGAGAGACAAAAAGAAATAGCAGTGCTCATGGAAAGCAGCGCTTCTAGGTTTGAGAGACCTGTTCTCCGTATGTCGCAGGGAATAGAACGGTTGTAACCATATGTCATTATGTCATTCCGAACTTGTTTCGGAATCTCAGGATGCTGAAACAAGTTCAGCATGACAATAGGTAGGCTGGCCGACGTCGGCCAGCCTACCCGGTGGATCTAGGCCACGCGGCAGGTATTTGGTCTCAGTGATGTCCTATCATGTAACGTGGGGATTGCCGCGCTGCGCTCGCAATGACAATATGGTTGCCGCGCCCCGAAAAGTCGGGTCTCGCAATGACAGGTGAAGCGAATCACGTATCGCTATACTATGAAAGGGTGAACATTCTGGACAAATCGCCATAGCAAGACAGAGTGGCCGAGTCTATGTTGCGGAGGAAACGCCAGACGCCTTAACTCTCAGCGTCCTGGTCCAAGCTGCCCAGACCAGCAAAACAAAGACTATATTGAAGAAGTAGAAGTAGTCATTGTCCGAATGTCTTTGTTTCTATTTCTTCACCCTACTTTCCGGCTCACGAAACTGAAACACTATATAGCCTTGCTCAAAATCTTTATCCGGGAAGAATGGATCGAGGATTGCGCAGAAAATAAAAAACCTTCAGCGATGGGCTTCTACACCCCGCTTAAAGGTCCACTTTTGGGCAAAACCATAAGGTTGCCATTCTTCCTTAGCCGATATTCAGTTTTATGCGAACCCTCAGTTTTCCCCATCGATGACAGTAGCTATTTGGAGGCGGGCGCCTCCGACGATATTAAATCGCTAGCCCATGTTTAAATTTTATAGTAAACGGGGCTATTTGTCTGTCAGGAGAGTCTGTATTCTTGTGTAGGGAAATCTTGGCAAAAAGCGGCCGTCTATAAGGGGAGCTCTCACAGGGTCGACTTCGGCAACCGGAGACGCCTTTCAGGCGGTGGTGTTACTGGATGTGGAATCTAGCTGTTCCAGAGGGGTCAAACCATGCTGGATGCTGAACTTGATGAGGCCGACGAGATCGCTGATGTCCAACTTCTTCATCAAGCGGCTGCGGTGGGTATCCACTGTCTTGGAGGAGATGTACAGGATCTGGGCTATCTCTGCGCTGGATTTACCCTCAACTACAAGCTGCAGGATTTCACGCTCGCGCAGGCTGAGGTGTGCCAGGGGACTCTCTGCCCTGACTATCCCGCTCTGGTATAAGTAGTCATCAATCACACTCTCCAGAATCTTTTTGCTCAGGTAGCGATTGCCGGCGTGAACAGCACGAATAGCACTGATCACCTCGACGCCAGCCGATTCCTTCAGCACGTAGCCGAGCGCTCCTGCCTGCAGCGCTTGAAGAATATGTTCGGTTGCGGAGTACATGGAAAGGATGATGACCTTGGTCGACGGGCAGACTTTGAGGATTTTCCGAGTTACATCGATGCCGTTCAATCCGGGCATTGCAATGTCCACGATCGCAATGTCAGGGCAGAGCTGTTCCGCCTGGCCTACTGCGTCATGTCCATTGGCCGCATCGCTGATCACTTCGATATCGCCCTGCGCTTGCATCATAGACCGCAGCCCATCGCGAACCACAGCGTGATCGTCAGCCAGGAGCACAGTGATACTCATCGTCCTATCTCCACAACGACCCGCGTGCCGTGCCCGGGGCGGGACTCGATGTCAAAGGAACCGCCCAAGCTATTGACGCGCTCGGACATCGTTGTCAGTCCCCAGCCCTGTTGCACATCGGAATTAACCACGTCCGCGACATTGAAGCCAACCCCGTCGTCGGTTACGACGATACGCACGGCTCCTTTCCTCACCACAACAATCACCGTTACCTGGGCAGCCTGCGCGTGTTTCGCTACGTTTGTCAACGTCTCCTGGACAATCCGGAACAGTGTGTTCTCAGAAGAAGTGTTCAGCCGAGGGCTGGGATCCTTCCCCTGCACAGTCACAGAGATCCCTGTCCGTGAGGCGAAGCGGTCGGCATACCAGCGGAGCGCAGCCACCAACCCATAGTCTTCCAGCACTGGCGGCTGTAGGGCGGCCATCACGTCGCGAATTATTTCGGCCGTCTGCTCCAAAACAGACTGCGAATCATCCAGGATGGAACGCACCGGCGCTACTGCCTCCTCAGGTAGCTGCGCGCGAACCATGCTCAAATTGATGCCAAGAGCGGTTAGGTTCTGCCCGACCTGGTCGTGCAACTCATGTGCCAGCCGCCGCCGTTCGTTGTCCTCCGCCGCTGACAACTGCATAGCCATGACGCGGAGGCGCTCGGAGTACTGCCGCAGTTCCTCCTCAGCCTTCTTACGCTCGGTGATGTCAACCCAGTTTGACAGGTAGTAATCGAGTTCCCCATTCCTTCTTATCGGCATAGAGTTTATCTCAACCCAGAATCGCTCCCCATTCTTCCTTTGAAACAGTTCCTCAAGCCCTTCTGCTCCCTTGGACATGGCTTCTTCAAAGTCCTTGATGGTTTTTTCGCATGTTTCTTCCGTCCACCAGGGGTATGGGGTTTTTCGATTAACAAGCTCTGTATTAGAAAAGCCGGTCAGCTTCTCCAGCGCGGGATTCACATATCTCAGCGATGTGTCCGGGTTGGTAACCACTATCGGATTGGGAGCGTTATCCAGAAGGCTGGAACTGAACTCCTCCGACTCCCGCAACTCCTTCTCCGCCTTCTTGCGCTCGGTGATGTCGCGCTCAACAGTAATGAAACCCGCCAGGTTTCCCGAGCTGTCACGCAGCAGAGTACAGTTTGCCTCACAAGGAATTTCACTTCCATCCTTGGTCAGCAGCGTAACCTCCCTCATGGGAGTTTCCTCCTCTTGCCCCTTTAAGAAATCCATCATCTCATCTATAGCCCTGGCGCGGTCTATCTCAGCAACAAAATCAAGACCATACCGCCCGATAAGCTCTTTCCTGCTGTACCCTTTCATACGCAGTACGGTCTCATTCACATCCATGATATTGCCTGCAAGATCAACGACAGTGATACCTTCTCCGATAGTGTCAAATACAATACGCAGTTTCTCCTGCGACTCCTGTATTGCCTGCTCCATCCGCTTGCGCTCGGTGATATCCCTACTTACGGCCACAAAGCCTATCGGTTTGCCGTCCCCATCTTTCATTATTGCTGTGCTCATTTCAACAAGAACTGTACTGCCATCCTTGGTAATGATATGGTACTCGCGATTTTCTACGTATCCCCTTTCCAGCACCTCTTTCGCACTTGCAATCGCTTTCTCCCGGTCTTCAGGAGCGATAAGATCATAAGAATTTTTCCCAATTAAATCCCCTTTGTCATCAGTGCCGTACATTTTCAGGGTAGCTTCATTTACTTCTATTATTTTTGCCTCTAAATCACTGATTACGATGCTATCAGTTGCCATCCTTACCGCGTTAGATAGACGGATCAATTCCTCCTCCGCCCGCCTGCGCTCGGTGATGTCGCGGTCAATGCCGCGATATCCACAAAGCCGACCGGTTTGGTCAAAGATTGGCACACCGCTGGTTTCCAGCACTATCAATCGGCCATCCTTGTGCATATTGGTATTCTCCAATCCTGCGAAAGGCCTCCGGGATTCCACGCTGGCTCGGAACTCCTCTTCGACACGTTTCGCCTCCTCATGGGGCATAAAGTCGAACGGCGTCTTGCCGAGGATTTCCTCCGGCTTGTATCCTAACAGGTCCTTGACCTTGGGACTGGCATAGGTGTAGACGCCGTCCAGGTCAACTTCCCAGACAAAGTCACTCGTACTCTCGGTTAATGCCCGGAAACGCTCCTCGCTCTCCCTCAGTGCCTCCTCTACCCGCTTGCGCTCGGTGATGTCGTGTTGAGTTGCAAGAAAATTTACTATTTTACCCTCTTTATCCCTGAACACCGTTATTCTTGCATAACTCGTGAATTCTTTGCCGTCCTTTCTTTTATTATGAATCTCCCCCTGCCAGTATCCTTCCATTTCTATAGTATCCGTTATATTCTGTGCCACCGCTTCTGGTGTTGGCCCTGCGTTTAAGACTGACGGGTTTTTACCAATTAACTCCCCCCTTTTGTAACCAAAAAGATCATCCATAGCACCATTTGTATATGTTATTATTCCGTCAGCGGCGGTTATAAACATGGCCTCTCTAGCGGTTTCAATGGTCTTTAGAAGTTTTTCTGATTCCTCCTCCGCCTGCTTGCGCTCGGTTATGTCGCGCAAATTAAGAACAATACCTGCCACTAATGGATCATCAATGAGGTTCGTGCCGATTAACTCAAAGGTAATCCACCTGCCGTTTTTGTGCTGAAGACGTAACTCTGTGCGTACGATAGGAACCTTATTTTCAAGCAATGGAATGAAGGCATCCATCACGCTTGCAGTATCGTCTGGGTGACAAAACTCGAGAGGATTCTTGTCAATCCTGTCTTCTGCTTTACGCCCAGTCATGCGCGCCATTGATGGACTTTCGTAGCGTATGGTTGCGTCGGGGTTCATAATTACGATGGCGTCTTGAGCGTTTTCAATAAGCGCCCGAAATTGCTGGTCGCTGCCTGGTAATGCCTCCCCCACCTGCTTGCGCTTGGTTTTCGCAGTTTTCAATCCAACGACTTGCTGGTTCAGCTGCACCATTTCACCTGTGCGTTGCCCTTTTATCTTATCTTTACCTATCATCTCATGCACCTCTTATTAGAATGAGTAGCAGTTTCTATGCGTCTTATTACTGCCTTCGCGCCCGGCAGCTTCTGCTATCAGCAGCGCAGGTGCAGGGACACTCTCTAAAAGGATCTTGTCTCCTACCTATATAACTCCCCTTTAAGGATTAATTTCGCTTTTACTCAGGGAGTTAGACAATAATTTCGGAAACACAGCAGAGAATGATTAGCGTAATTGTTTGTCATAGCAGACTATATTACTACCATAGCCGCTTGTCAAGACAACAATGTAGCGGGGTGCGGGAATGTGCTGTCTTGCTTAAGAATAGTGGCTGATCTCGTTCAGATAGACAGGTGACACATATTATCTTGGATCTCGCTTCACTTATCATTGCCACGAAAATACCCTTATATGTCTGGATGAACTCTACGCCCATGTCATTCCCGCGCAGGCGGGAATCCAGGACGACCGGTCTCCGGGTTCCTGCTTCCGTAGTACTGACAGACAAAGCCGGTGCGAACATGCAACATTCCAATCCTCCGTGGTGCCGCGGGTGAGCGGCATGTTGGATTCCTAACGCCTCTGTCATTCCGAACTTGTTTCGGAATCTCAGGATGCTGAAACAGTTTCATCATGACAATTATGGACTCCCCTTTTTAATTATTGTCCCGTTACACCCTTGGTTAGGCTGGCCGCCGTCGGCCCGCCTAACCCTGGACCCCCGCTCAGGATGCTGAATCAAGTTCAGCATGACAAAGTGCCGGTTGTAACCAAATGTCGTTGCTATGAAAATGGAGTCTAGTCCGCTCGCCCTGAGCATGTCGAAGGGCCATTCATTGTTCGACAGGCCTGTCCTGAGTTAGCCGAAGGGCTCACCACGAACCGCGTTAGATACGTCAATTCCCATGTTTGGCGTGTTGCCAACCATTGACAGGAGTCTGCAGCGAAAAAAGCATTTTCATTCCTCAGTGGTGCCTATTTCAATAGGCATGTTTGATTGCAAGTGGTAGGTGTGCTTCCTGTCTATGAGCTTGCTTCCCCCGACCCCGAGGTCGACAGGTCGGCCTAAATCGGGGGTTAGTGTCTCGGTTTATGGGTAGGTTGGAGCATCCGCTCCAACAACGCCTAAAGCCGATGCTCTAGGCTAACCAATGTTATATACATGCCAGGGCGGGCGGTGTGGGATAGCCATATTGTCGTTCTGAGCCGAAGCCCTGAGCGAAGCGAAGGGGGCGCAATGACACCCACCCCTAGTAGGATAGCGGTTCTGTATCACCAATGTACTGGACGAGTATAACCTGGTGGCACAGGGCGTCAACAAGTGCTATAATCATACCAGTGATGCCCTATGCCAGATTTAAAACAGGGCCATCTGACACAGAAGAATACTAGGCGGCATGAGCTTTGGCGGGGGTCTGCAAAACCCCTATTCAGCGGTTCGAATCCGCCCGTCGCCTCTTTATTTGCCCTACATGAGCCCTTGTTAGCAAGAATCGGGGTTTTATAGAGTTCGCTCGGAATCCTTTTACCACCGTAAAGGCCGAAAAGCGAGGGCTTCCTTCACAACGGTAAAGTTTGAAAAAGGGAGGTTGTCATCATGGCTGAGCTAATAGACCTTGAAAAAAGGATCAGAGTTATGGAGGACATTGAGGCGATCAAGAAACTCAAAGCCAAGTACTTTCGCTGCGTTGACAAGAAGCTCTGGGATGAAATGGAAGGCTGCTTTGCCAAAGATGCCGTGGCAGATTACGGGATGGGCATAGAGTCGCTCCAGGGAAGGAAGGCGATTATCCAGTTCTTGAAAGGTAACCTGGGGCGCGAATCTATGATCACTGCCCATCAGGGCCATAACCCCGAGATCGAGATAACCAGTGATACCACAGCCAAGGGTGTATGGTTACTAAATGACCGTCTAATTGTACAGACAATCGCAACGCTGAATGGTTGGGGCTACTATGAAGATGAATATGTTAAGGTAAACGGCGAGTGGAAGAAAAAGAGCACCAAGATTACCCGCATCCTTGAAGAGTGGACGCAGACCAAGTGATAAGGTGCGGATGCCCTGGCTATTAAAACGTGGTCAATTTTTACCCTCCCTTAAACAGAGAATATCGTATTCACCACCGCCAACAGTTAGTCGGGGGCGAGACGACCACGATTACCCGGTTGACCTTCCTGTCCAGGTACGAGGAGTTCCGCCCAGAATCAGCGATTAACTTCATAAGTTGTATTTTGGGGTGAAAGTTTAGTTTGTTATTGCGGCTGAAACGAAGCAGGTGAATTAATGTCAACCTCGAATAACTCGAATAAGGTAAGACAAGCGTTCATATTTCTACATTTGAATATCTACTCAACTCTCTTATTGGGATTGATTCCTCCCCCGAGGCCGAGGCCGAAGTCCCGACTCGGCGAGCGGAGCACCTGCCCATGAAAAGGGGAGTAACGGCTATTTTTAGGGGTAGTAGGGAGAAAACATTGAAGGCGGCAACCAAAAATAGTAGAATTTAACTTGAGTCTGCTCTTCGTCTCCGAACGCCGAGGTGGCGGAACCGGTAGACGCGAGGGACTTAAAATCCCTTGGGTTTTTGCCCGTGCGGGTTCGAGTCCCGCCCTCGGCACCTTTTTCGCCCTGTGTAAGCCTGTATGGGTGAAAATGGCAGCCTTTTCTTTTGCAATCCAATATGCCCTTTTCAACGGCACTACTGAGAGATAACAAGGGATGCTGAAACAAGTTCAGCATGACGACGTGGGGATTGCCACGCTCCGCTCGCAATGACAGTTTAGGGTCCTGGTTTGGCAATGTGAGGGTACACGATTATCTGGCGAGGGATCCGTTATTATGGGTAGGTTGGAGCATCCGCTCCAACCCAGCCTGGAGCCGATGCTCCAGGCTAACCTGTGTCATTCCGAACTTGTTTCGGAATCTCAAGATTAATACAATGAAACAATTTGCCGGGGCCATTCAAAGAAACGTCATAGTACGT
>JAUWQP010000030.1 GCA_030611015.1 Chloroflexota bacterium
GCCGGGGGAAGGCACTTCTGGCTTAACAACCTGAAGCTCCCCAGACTCAAGTTAGACTGGTATCCCCCGGGTAGGCATACCAAAGGCTATATCCCCTCAGTCATAGTCCTGTGGGGAAGCCGAGATGCAAGTGTCAGGATATTCACTGATTACCTGGTTGCTGTCCGAGAGCAGGAATACCAGGGCTACTGGCTTTACCTACTTGACTTCCGTAACGGCACTTGGGAGTACCCGATAGATAACTCCAGGTCTCATTACGCCTGCCTTGAGATAACCAGATTTAAGGATTAGAGGGGCGAAGCCCCTCTTTGAAGGGGTAACTATGCCTAATTTTAGACGAAAGGAGGCGATAAGGTGACCCAGCTTGCCCTATTTGGAAAGCCGGTCAAGAGTAAGCTGTTAATGCAGGTTAGTAGATGGAATTCGAAAATGGGAACGGTGCCTAGTTTCTCCCTACCGGTACTAAAGACTTGCCCAGGCAAAACAGAGTTTTGTAGTCGCCTATGCTATGGCTTGAACGGCAGATTCGCCCAGCAAAAGATGAGAGAGATATTCCAAAACAATCTTGAGGCGAGTAAGCAGATAGACTTTGTTGAAAGGATAACCCGTGAAATACTAAAAACGGGGACCAAAGTTTTCCGGCTTCACGTGGTTGGTGATTTCTACAGCGTTGAGTATGTGGAGAAATGGATTGAGATAGCGGACAGGTTGCCTGATGTTAAGTTCTTTGGCTCTACCAGGTCTTGGCGAGTCCCTGGGTTGAGGGATGCTGTAACTCGGTTCCGAGATTTGCCCAACGTGTATTTGAGGGCAAGCATTGACCCCACACACTTTGATAAACCAACCTCTAGCTGGGGAGTTTGGAGTATAGAGGGAGTAGGTGACCCTTGCCCCCACGATTACGGTTTGGGGGAGCACTGCCTCACCTGTAAAAAGTGCTGGCAGACCAAAGACTCTGACATACGGTTGAGACTTAAATGGGGGAATCTAACAAACCTACAGCCTGCAATGATATAGGGAGGTAAGGTTCCAGAATTGAAAGGGTAACCATGCCCAGAAAGGAGGAGTTATTGGAACTTGTGTTAGAAGTCCAACAAGAGGAAGCTCGACCCTACGAGGATGATGGCAGACCTAACCTGATAGAGATTACCTGTGTCTATTGCGGTGGGTATTGCAGAATTTACGCGAGAGCCCTTGACAATGAGCGAACATACGCCAGGGCGTGTCAGGCTGTCAAGCTGTGGGTTATGTGCCACAAACACTGCTTGCCTATGAGACGGATACCGGGATTGGTTCTGCTGCAACATCCATAAGGGTTGATGGGAAGATTAGAGACCTTTGAATAATCGAAAGGAGGCGACAACTGAATATGCCTACAATTGAAAAAGGCATCTCCGATATCGTGGGTGCTTTATCAGACCCTATCATTGTTTTTCCCGGGGGCTGGGGGGATACCCTCTCCGAGTGGCTAAAGAGCACAATTACCCTAGAGAGGCTAGCAGTGAATATGAAGGCACTCAAAGGGGAGGAGATGACCGGGACCGATGCCGAAGCCTGCGCCTATCTCATGACGGCTTCTCTAACTCAGCCGATGGACCACGACTGGACTAAAATCTACCTCTATATCGCTGGCAAGGTCTATGAGAAGTGGCGCACCAAAGAGTCGGGGGTTACAATGCCCGACGATATCCGGGTGGAGTCGCTTAATGATGACCAGATGAGAGACTTAAACAGGCTTAAAGCATGGCTCTATCACAAGAGAACCACGATAAGGCTCGACAGGGATAGAGCTGAGAGGCGGCAGAAGAAAGAGGAAGAGGCAGCCGCAAGAAAAGAGGCGCAGCCAGCACTATTTGAGTTCTAGTATCTGCCAAGGGGGTCGGGGGTAAAATCCCGACCCCCTTTTTTCTGTTGAAGGGGCGATGCCCCTTCAAAGAGAGGCGACGCCTCTCTTATCCCCCTGACCCCCTTCCCCTTCACAGAGGGGCGCAAGCCCCTCTCCTTAATAAGGAGATGAGGCACTAGCACCAGTGTCTCCCTTCTAAAGGGAGGCTTTATTGTTCTCTATATCCCCTTCCCCTTGATAAGGGGAACTGATTGCATAGCTATTGTAAATTCAACCTAGTTAAAAGGTTGGGGGTTCGAATCCCCTGACCCCTTTTTTGTCCTTTTCACTCCCTAGAGCAAAAATCACCAATTTGATGTAGAGATTTCGCACCTCTAAACCGCTTGTATTAGTAGGAGGTGAATTATGGATGACAGACTGAGACAACAGCTAGAGGGGATACTAGAGAAGGCAGAAACAGCAGACCGAGCGCGGACTCTTGAGTTTTTTGAAAAAGCCAAGTCCATTGAGCCGCCGCCGGAGGAAGAGCGGCACTGGCTTGTAGAACAGTTCCGCATCCTAGCCAAGGTAATCAAGTGGTCAATGGAAAACAAGAAGGAAGCCAATATGGTACTCACACTGAATTTGTTTACCATGGGCAGAGCCTACGAGCGTTACTACACTCAGAAAAGGGGCGAAGCCCCTTCAAAGAGAGGCGCCGCCTCTCTTACCTCTCCACTTCACAGAGGGGCGCAAGCCCCTCTCCTTAAGGAGATAAGGCGCTAGCACCAGTGCCTCCCTTCTAAAAGGAGGCTTTATTATCCCCTATATCCCCTTCCCCTTGGTAAGGGGAGGGGTTGTTTATTAACCTCACCCCCTTAATCCCCCTCTCCTTTGAAGGAGAGGCAGAAGGTGCCAAACCTTGACCACCCTGAAAAAGCGCCCAGATTTTGACTACAGAGCGTCTCTCGTTGTAAAGCAGAGGCTTTCCCAACGGCCTGATACTTGGGGGGGCCTTTTTGTATTTGGGGCTGAACAAAGCAAGCATTTGTTACCTTAACTATACATCTTGGACAAATGTACATTGTCAGCCAAAAGGGATAAAGTTCAGCCCACCTTTTAAGCAGGGACTGGATGTACCCTTGATAAAGTCGCACGACTCAATAAGAGTTAAAGGACACGATCTCATCTATCGGCTCCCTACCATGTTCTGGCCCTAGCTTTTCCCTATCGTAATAGCCCAGCGCTATCAAAATATCTATCTTTTTGTTCTCTGGTATGTTCAATATTGATTTTACTGCCCGTTCATTGAACCAGCCTATCCAACAAGTTCCAAGGCCTAGGTCTTCAGCCTCGAGTACGAAATGCTCACAAGCTATTCCTATATCTATAAGGTAGTATTTTGTGCCTCGAAACATCCCCCCGATTCTGGCTAAAAACTTGGACTTCTCCGATATGACGACAACCATGACCGGTGCCGTTCTGCAAAAGGAATTTATCCAGTATAGGCCACTGAAAGCAGCATCGCAGAGCTTGTCCTTCAACTGTTTATCGTCCACTACTATGAATCGCCACGGTTGTGAATTGCTTTCGGAGGGAGCTAGTCTTGCCGCCTCAAGACACATCATTATCTTTTCTCGCTCGACCGGCTTATCCAGGAAATCCCTGACGCTTTTTCTGTGCTTTATTAGGTCTAGAAGAGCCATAATCCTGCTGCTCTATGCTTGATTTTGGTAGCTATATTCTGATGACAAATCCTAGTTCTAATGGGCGTCTTTGTCAATAACATATGTCTCCAACGGTACGCTAAATTTGCCACACCTTCGAAACTATCTCAAATATTGTCCGCATGAAAATGGGAGCTGTATTGCGGTTAGGCATAGGCAGGGACAATAGAGCTAACATTTCGCCCTTTTGTTGAGTGCGCTTGCCTAAGGCAGAGGAGCCCGGCTGGTAGCACAGCCGGTAAGACCGTGGAGCAGAAGGACCTTATCACTAGTCTCACTTCCCCACTCAATGTAATGCAGTTTCAACTGGTTAATAACGACAAAGTTGTCTCGAGGGGAACACATTGAGTTGGTCATTACTAAGCTTTGCCTAATAGATCTCTAAGCCAATGTCTCGGGTTGCCTTCTAGACCTCTTTGGTCTCCTCAGGTTCCCTAGTCTTCCCAGCCTCTCCTTCCCTCCTTGCCTTCTCCCACTTTTCTCTGGCTTCCTTGGCCCTCTTTACCTCATCAGTCCCTCTCTCTGCCCTCTCTTTAGCCTCTTGGGCTTCTCTCTTTGCCTGCTCGACTTCCTTTCTTGCCCTCGCCTCGGCTTCCTTTAGGGCCTCCTTTGCCGATTTTCGCCGTCTCCTAGGACCACCCCTCAGTATTGGGTAACCACACCACTGGCAGTAATCACCCTCGGTTTTTTGACCACAGTTACGACATCTGACCATTGGCAGCTCCCAAATTTGACCGCTTACCGGCTCAAGAAAGTGTTTGTTAACCGTTTGTACAATAATAATTTGACGCTGTGTGTCTCAGCAATATTGGCAAATCTTGTAATCCACACTTTAAGTAGCCAGGCTATCTTTGTCAATATTAACTGAGATCAGGACGCAGGATAATCGCCTTATGCATGTGGAATGTAGTTACGGCTTTACATGGGGAAAGCAGAGTTGAACAAGACGCTAAATTGTTTATTTTGCTCGAATCAGATAAGATTAAGCTCAAAGATGTCTGAGGTTGAACAACTAGCGTTTGATTTGTTAGATCAGCGAGAGTTACAACTTGCTAAACACCTATCTCTCTTGCTAGGGGATGACAAATGGGATGCGGGACCTCTAGTCGAAGAGATACTCCCTGTTTATTGGGAAAAGGTGGGTGACATTTTGCAGAACCTTGAACCAGGTAACATCTATCGACCTCTCTATTACATTCATAAGTGGAGTTCTGAAGGGGACTTCAAGAACAGTACCAGAGCATATATGGATGTAATAAGCGGTCATTTAGAGGGCTGCTTACAGAATCTTTTACCATTTCCCAGTGAGCATCGAGCAATGTCGAGGGCCTTCGGACCCTTGGTTACACAACTCAAAAAGACGGGGAATCTCTCAGCGGAGTTGGCTGACCACTTATGGAAATTCAATGCAGTTATCAATGTCCCTGCTAAGCATTTCGCTGCTTACGCACCCACCCGCTTGCTGGATGAAAGAACCTTCAGTGCAATTGAGACTGTTTATGCAATAGTTATCATGCGTAAGCTTTCGATGCAATTGTTTGCACTCTTGAAAGCCAACGGCGTGTCTCTGCCACACGGATGGCCTGAATTCAAAGACGAATGGCTCTCATGGTTTCGTGAATTCAATAACGATCTTGAGCAGCAATGACCTAAAAGCTGGCTTCTTAGGAATCGATAATGCGCCCAGTCTTATTAGACATGTTCAACAATATGAGTGATTGTGCAACTAGCCACTGAATATATTAGCCCAGTCTGGTCACTTTAACTAGTGGGTCTTAAGTATACTCCCTAATATACGGCTCTGCGATGGTCGTGACTACGAGTGGTTCGGGGGCACCGCGCTTGTATGATTGGATAAGGCCCTACTGTCGTTTAGCTTCGAAGGTGTTAGCAGTTCACTCGATACGAACTTTGGATTTGTCATTCGCTGGTTTAAGCCGTAGAATTATCAGTGAGCAGGGTGAAAGCATGTTTACTGCCCAAATAGGTAATAAACTAAGTCGTGCTGAAGAAGATATGGAGGACTTACTCACCAGTAACGTCTTCGGTACATGGCGCTACGTGCCTATCGAAATTGCAGAGAAGGGGCTACTTGAGTTTCTAAAGACAGCCTGCCGAATCGATGGAGCTAGATTTGAAGGTCCCGCTGGCATCAGCACGCTGAATATGAAGTTTTGGCCTTGGATTCAAGAGGAAGATGCCAAAGGCGCAGAGCCGGATGTTCTTATCGAGATGGTTTCTTCTGACAAGCGAAAATGGCTTCTATTGGTCGAAGCCAAATATCTCTCTCCGAAATCCTCCTTTGCCGATGAATCCGAGAAATGTCCCACCGACCAATTGGCCAGGGAAATGCACAATCTACGCAAGATCGCCCGGTTGGAGAACTATGACGAATATGCTCTCTTCTATGTAACAGCACATACGCTGTTACCAAAGGGCGATATTACGGAGGCCATAAACGAACTAGCTGAGAAAACGGAGGGTGGTGCCTCAGAAAGATTTTATTGGACCACCTGGCGAAGGCTCCCCGGTATTTTAAGTACGACTATCAACTCATGTTCAGGGTCGTACGTGACAATACTTGGCGACTTGCAGACGATTGTTCTTCGGATGGGACTAACATTCTTCGAAGGAATTGTAGCCAAAGGATGGACGCTAGGAGGGGTTTCTTGGGTTTTTAAGTTACCCTCAAAGCTGACCTCTTTCAAGTGGGCATCCATTAGCATCGCGGAATACCATTTCGAGGAAACTCCCGTGAAATTCTCATGGGGATTCCAGGAATCACATAACAATATGCCGTGGAGGTGGAAATCATGACCGAGACAAATGGTCGTCAAATTCTCACAGGTTTGGCTGAGACTAGGGAATTCTTTCAACAGGTCTCGCTTCTGATTCGAACAGCAGAGGATTCTCTTCGAGACGAAGGGTGGGTGACCTTGTTTGGCAACAAGTGTACAGATATTACAGGGCATCTGTACAAACCCAAGAATTGGATGCCCACCAAGATTTTTCGCTTTTTCGTTGAGGAGGAGGAAGACGGGGATAACAAGGACAAAGTCCTTTTTGTGGGGGTATTATTAGATGGCGCAGGAAGTTGGAGCGGATTCCGGGAACCTTGGATGACAGCAGGTTTTTATCAATTTGATGCTGACAAAAAGGATGTGACAAAGTTTGATAGTTGGGGGTGGATTTCGGCGCAGCTAGAAAATGAACGTGAGCCTGACGGAAAGTTTCAAGAATACGAACTGACATCCGAAGAGCGGGAAAAAGACTATTTGGTCTACTGGACAACAATGGCGTTACCGCTTGTGAGCATAGATAGCGCACAAACGTTGAAAGAGAAGATTATTGAACCTCTGCTTCAGAAAGTCGCTGAGGTCGCCGATTAGGGTGCCGGAAAGGAATAACTATGAGTTGCCACATCGTCAGTCAAGGAATCATGGGGATTGTGGTACAGCGTTGGGAAGGAGCCGGAAGACCTGATTGGACTATCGGAAGAACCGTTAACGAAGTTAGGCGTGCAGACGCCCAACTTGGCCGGGATGGGTTAGGTAAGGTGAGGCATCGGGCACTTCGTGAGCACATTCTCCAAGGCGATGGGGCATACGTCAGGCAGTGGACGTTGGGTTGCCATTTTTGTTGGATTAATCCCAGAAACCCACCATGCCCAATATGTGGCCGTGGCTAAAGGTGACTGTACTGCGTAAAATGTGGAAAATGTGTAAGGGCGTGATACACCAACGGGGGTCTAGTGATGCGATCGCCACAGCAAGATAGCGAAGGGCTCGATATTTCTCCCTTACTCGTTATTGATCGCGCCCATGAAGCCAGATACGGCACCATAAAGCTTCTCGAGACGTTGTTTAATAGATTTGCGTCTATTTTTCCACAACTGCCTCGGAATACCCAATTCATGGGTAGGCTCTATCTGCAACGATTGATAATCGAGCTCGTGTGCCAGTATGTGGAAGAGGTCGGTCGATATTCTAGGGCATGTCTTGAAACAGGCTTGCTTTATGCGCAACGAATGATAAGCGTCACGACTGGGGAAATAGGGAGCTTCTACAGCGAAAATGTGGATAATCTAACGGATGATGATATCAAAAAGATATTCAACCTTTCTCCAAATGGTGAAGGAGCACCTACGTTAGATTTCCAAGGGGTCAAAAGCAAATACAAAAACTTGAAAGAATTCCGAGCTAAGTATCAGGGCCTTTACAACGCTATGAAGCATAGCAGTGGAGTATTGCATAAGGAGTTTTCCACAAAAGACAAACCGATGGACTCAATGGTCGGCACGTATGTATCGTACCAATGGTTTCAAGTTAAGCAGGGCAAACCGCAGAAACTGGGAATCCATACATGTGATGGCTCAGAGGCAGAGAGCGAGGTCAGAGACTCCATAATGAAAACCGAGGTAATTCCGAGTGACTCGGTGAGTGAATTCATACATATCTCGGACGACTGTCACCAAATTATTGCTCAAATCTTGCATAATCATGCTCCTCGTGTCCGAGACATAGGCCAGTCTACAGGAGGTACTGCGGATGATGCCTAATGCGCCGACAATTTTTGGGGACTTCGAAGACATATTGGTAGCTAATCCCGGACTTTGCGGGCGGCTAAGCTAGTAGCCAGATGGTTGAGAGAAGGAAAGGGTACAAGATGAGTGAATTGAATGACCTCTCTGATTATTTCAAATTATTCGCACAGTTAAGTGGCCTTTTTGAGGCTAGATTTCTGAGGCCATTATGGCAAAAATATCCGTCACGAGAAACAGATGATTGGGAGGCTGTTGGTGTGTTCCTTGCAGGCTATGCCTTTGAAAGACAAGGAGCTAAACCGGATTACCACCACGTCGCAACGGATGTGATAAACGAGCTTGCACGGCAACGGTCTCTTTTAACAAATGAAAACACATCTCAGCTGGCATGGGACCTCTTTTGTCGCTATTCGGAAGAAGTTAAATTAAACTATGCCAATAATCCTTTGTGCCCGCAGGCGACTTTCTACATGCGTAAGACAGGCTCGACGACCACCTATAACAAATCCGTCATTGAATTTTTACACGACCTCTCGACGTCTGGGCTTACGGCAAATATCGTGGTCTTCGTCAAGGCCGGGCTTCAGCTAGACCGCACGAAGGACACACACACCGCAATACAGGAAATCAACGGCATAGGTTCAAAGATAGCGTCGCTTTTTCTCCGCGATGTTGCCGTAATGTACAATTTATCCCCCACTGAAGACAGGCACCTACTGCAGCCCGTTGATGTCTGGGTCAAGCGTGTATATGAAAAGCTGGCGCTTCAACAGATTAAGAATGAGCAGGATGTTGAACCAGCGCAACGATGGATTTTGGAAGGGGCAACCAGGGAAGGAGTGCGTGCTGAGGCCGTCAACGCAGGTATGTGGTATTTCAGCAGTCAGATAGCCGACTCAAACTACCGGCTGTCAAAGGCACTAGATGACCTTGGATATGCTGAAGACCTTCTTGTGGAATATATCGGAACTATTAGTCAAGAAGCCAAAGCTGCAGCGACAATGGCACAGAGCAGCGACGTACGAAGGAAGCATTAACCAGCAAACAAAAAAGGGGAGATAGCCTGAGTCATCCCCGGACTATCCCCTTAAAATGGGCACAAAAAAGGCAAAGGAACCCCTAACGCATTAGAAGCTACTTTGGTCTATTTGCGGCTCGAATGTTCTCCACCGTAATGGTATCAGTAACATCGTGGCCATCATCATATCCGCGGTAGACTTCTACCCTGCAATATTCCCGTATCCTCTCCTCTGGATTAGTGATGAAAGCATCGTTGGACAGTTCGATTTGCACCAGTCCCTCCATATGGGTCGTTATGCGACCTCATAAACTCCTGCAGCATGACGCACCCAGAGGCCAATATATCCCGACCCTGCTCTCGCAAGCCTCCTCGGAGGTAACAAAACCGAGGATTGTTGCCACTGGCCCCTGCATCCCACCCGAACTTAAAGTAACTTCATGCTTTCTCGTCCTACCTTAATGTGGTGAGCTGCCCAACTTCCATTGAGCGCGACATGGCCTGGGTCGAGGTAAGTTGCTCTGGCAGCATAGAGCTTGTATGCTAATGTAAACGAGGGTAGAGGCAGAAGCAACCATGGAGTTCAGAAATACTACACTTTATGAAAAACTCAGGGGATGCATGACGGATGCATGTAAAGATTCACTGTCTTGGCGGCCTCATACTACCAAGTACCAGACGCTGATAGAGTCAATTCTTGCCGAAGAGATAGTACACAGGAATATAAAGTGGTGGGCACGTAATAGACCGGTAGCTGATGAGGCAGCAGCGTGGCTGACACATTTCTTCGAAGGATATCAGGAGGAGACCCAGAATGGTTTGGTCTGGAACGCCGAGGCATTTGACCGCGTGTTCTCAAGGCTAGAAGATTTCCTATATCAAGACTCCTATATAAGCCACTTTGTTAGCCCATTGAAGCCTTTCTCCTGCGACTCATCTGCCTCGGTTGAACTTGAAACAGGTGTTTGTATCCGAAAGCCGGACAACTTCCTTTCCAATATTTTGAGAAATCAAGAATTGAACATTGGGTACTCTCCGGGTATGGCAGATTGGGTCGTAGACGTTGTCATTAAGCAACCGAAGTCAGTGGAAAGGGAGCCTGGGGATACCTACGCAACCCAAGCCAGCAAAAAGTTGCGCATGGTGCTGCAATCACTGCGCCTGTTACATCAAGGAAAGGTGTTTGTTGGTCCCCTCTATTATCTTATTTATCCAGAGTTCGCGGGGTTCAGGCACAACATAGGAGCCTTAATGGATACTGGCTTGACGACGTTGCCACTAGTAACACACCTCGTTTACTTTACATTAGCCCCCTATCAGCTTGCCGAACGGGAACTAGAGGAATTGAAGACCATCTATAGGTTAGTGGCAAAGGAAATTAGCCAGTATCCAGACTCTTTTTCATTGGTCTTGAGCAGATTTCATGACTATTTTAGCCGGACAAGTGAACTTGACGGGCTTCTGGATTTGGTGATTGCTTTGGAGGCCTTGTTTGCAGGGGGAAGCCAAGAAATCGGATATAGCTTGGCCCTCCGGTGTTCGTACTTCTTAGAACCAGACATCGAGAAGCGGAAGGCTTCCTTTAGCCGACTAAGAGACATATATTACCTTAGAAGCTCCGTTGTCCATGGACGGCCCGGTCCACCAAAGAAATGGCGAAAATTGCGGGGAGAAGACTATGACATAGCTTTGGTGTCAATCGTTGCCGATGCAGAGGAGTATGTTCGGCAAGCAATTCGCAAGGTCATAGTCGACAAACATCTGGACAAATTCCAGAACTTAAAACACTGGAGTAAATTCCTAGACGACCTGATTTTAAAAGGGAGTACCTAACGCTCAGACTTGATTTTGCGGATTAGTTACAATCGCTGTGCCTTGTACACCTTCAGGTGATTCACCTAATCCGGAAGCCCGTTGACCTTGTAGAGATCGGCCAACAATTAAGCCCGGCTGAACAATAGTCAGTTTTGTTGGCCACCATTGAAAGATTAGGTCATTTGGGCTAAACTTGATTAATGGCGTCTATAAACGGGGATTGGTTTCATTCAAGAAGTAGCTCAAATTTGGATGAGCTATTAACGGTTAGAGCTTTGGTTCTCGAAAGTCAAAAACCGGAATACATAGGCTTTGGATGGTCTGGGGGTCGGCGTGGAAACCCCAAAATGTATCAGTTCGCGGCTGTAGCAGACATTCAGCCATCCACTATGCAGACTAAAATCCGTGCGATGATTCGTTATGGATTTGTTAGAGAAGGGAACCCCTGTCCACTAGTTTGGACTCAGATGGGTGGTCTTTGGAACGACCTTTACACCGTCGGCAATTACAGCGCCGCAGAGAACGTTTATGAATTGACTCTGGCGATTTCACTTGCTTTTTATGCTTTCAACAACTCCTCAGACCAATTTAGTATGAATCCTGCCAAAGGTGAAATGCCCTTGAAATTCTTGTTCAACATCCTTGACAATCAAGGGTCTATTTCACTTCGCGAATTTGAGGTGTTGGTTGACGGTAGTACTACAAGAGTAGGAGGTAACACTTCATACTGGAAAACTGACATAATAAATTCCGGTCTATTCATAGAATCACCAGGACGATTAGTTTATACAGGTAAGTATCCAAGCTTCGTTCAGGAAATCAAGAACTTCAATCCAAACCCGCTTTTGTCAGATGATGATTGGAGGGTGATTCGTGAAAATCCTCTAGTTGAAGTCTCTCCTTTCAGAGACTCAATTCGGACAATTTTTGAAGAGTTAGCTCAGGAGCAAAATCTTGAAGATCAATTAGCTGATGGAATTTTTACAGAGCCATTGGTTGATGTTGTCGCAGAGCAAGAAGAAAGACAAATACCAGAAGTTGATATTCTAAGCACTTATTCAAGCTTTTCAAAAAGCATAAGAAGAGTAAGAAATGCGACGTGGGCTATAAGAATTAAAAAGAAGTACAACCATATCTGCGCCATTCCAAATTGTGATGTAACTGGGCTGATATTTGTTGAGGCTGCTCATATTAAGCCGGACAATGCTCCTGAGAGTAGCGTGCCGCATAGAGCCCATATTCTCAATGGACTGTGCTTATGCAAGAATTGCCACATTGCCTTTGACAAAGGCTACTTCTCACTAACAGATGACCATAGAATAATAACATCAAGTAGATTCGATTACATTCCCAATCAGAATTTGAAGACAGTAATTCTCTCAAGTGCAAATATAAGAATCAAAAACAGAACTGACAATAGGTTTCCCTTGGCTGAGTTTATACAATACCACAGAACGAACTACTTCAAGGCCTAATCGATAATGTCAAGACAAGAAATAACATACAACAAGAAGATGAACTTCAATGGATTTGAAATCGAAAGCATAGTAGCGGAACCATCAAGTCAATATAAACTTTTCGAAACTGAATTCAAAGACACGCAAGCAAGACAACTAAAAATCTTTATGGAATTAGAGAACGGGTTGGCCTTTTTCGATGGAAGCGCATTCGGTGGCCAAGTGCATTTTCAATTCGCCTCTCAGACTCCGGTTCAAAGATGGTACCCCTACAGGGAAGGATACTCTATCAGGCTAGTCAATGCATTTATCAAAGAGTTAAACATAACCGCAAACACGTTTGACCCTTTCGTTGGTAGTGGAACAACCTTACTAGCTTCCAGGATGAATAACTTAAAGTCATTCGGAGTTGATGTTAATCCTATTTCAGTTCTAGTTGCTAAGGTTGAAAACGAACAATACACGAAAGAAGATTTTGATACATTTGGTAAAGAAATTGAAAATATGAGGACTCTTGAGAAGTCTGAAAATGATTTCGACACTTCATTTTATCTTGCTGACAGAGTATTCAATAAAGACATTTTGAGATCATTACTTCAATTTAAGTATCACATAAAAGCCATAGAAAGTGAGAAAGTAAGGCGCCTGTTTTTTGTTGCTTGGCTTTCTATAATCGAGGATGTTTCGAATATTAAGAAGGAAGGAAACGGAATAAAGTATAAGAATAGAAAAAGAACACCAACAGGTTATGTGAATATCGAAAAGGGGGTCTGGGAACAACAGAATTTTCCGAGTAACAAGTTCCACTTTGTTAAGACAAAAATTCTTAAGCAACTCGAAGTTATTTTAGATGATCTAAAATTCAAGTATGGAAGGTGTGAGATAAAACCAGAAATATTTCTCGGAAGCTGCTTGGAATTCGAAAAATATTTCTCCGATGAAATTGAATTCAGCTTCTTTTCTCCACCATACTGCAATTGTTTCGATTATTTTGAAATCCACAAGGTTGAACTATGGCTTGGAGATTTTGTCAGTAGCCATAAAGACCTCAGGTCGTTACGCATTAGTGGTTTTCGTTCTAACACGAATGCACTTGATAAGAAGTTAGTTACCTACAAGAATGAATACCTCGAAAACCTTATATGGCTGTTCGACTCCAAGAACCTGTGGAACAAGAACATTCCAAGCGTAGTTAGAGGATATTTTGATGATATGCATACGCTTTTGAGTAAGATCTATCAGCGAACTTGCAAAAAAGGTTTAGTCGGCATCGTTGTCGGGAATTCTGCCTACTCAGGAGTAATAATCCCGACAGATTTGCTAATTACAGAAATCGCTAGAGAAGTAGGGTTCAAAACGAAAAGTCTGTTCATAGCAAGACATCTGACGACAAGTTCTCAACAGAAAAAGGAACTGGAGCCTCTAAGGAATTACCTAAGAGAAAGCATAGTGTTACTAAAGAAATGATTGGAAATATAAATCACGTCAATATAAGAGAAACTATCCCCGTTGATGTTGAAAGAAACACAATACTGAATATTTTCACTAATTCTGTAACGAACTATACGCATGGTTTTCACAAATATCCTGCCAAATTCATTCCAAATATTCCAAGATGGGCCATCGACAAGTATTTAGGTACGAAAAAGGGGAAATTGGTTCTCGACCCTTTTTGTGGCTCTGGCACAACATTAGTGGAAGGACTGTTGGCGGGACATAATGTAATTGGAATCGATATCGACCCTCTTTCTGCTATGATTGTCAAAGTCAAAACAACTCCTGTTGACATATCACAACTGGAAATAATCTGTCACTGGATAGCAGCAGAAATAGAAAAACAGGGACGGGAAGGGACTTTCAAGCCAGCATGCACTAATATAAATCATTGGTTTACCGCAGATGCTATCAACAAGCTTTCTTTAATAAGAACTTTGATCGGCGAAATACCGGAGCGGTTTGAGCATAGCCGGCAGAATAATGACATTTCAGACCTCTTACTGATTTGCTTCTCATCGATAATAAGACGTGTTTCGAATGCGGATAATGAATCCCAGAAGACCTATGTTTCACATACGAAAGTAAAAGAGCCGGAAGAAACCATAAGCCTCTTTCTAGAACAATTGAATTTTTTCAAAGAGAGAATTGCCGAATTTTCTGTTCGTGTCGACCCTAAATTGAGTAGGCAGATTATTTGTTCTTCTAGTGCCGAGGGTCTCAAAACTAAGCTTGGGGAAATAATCATCGATCTAGTAGTAACATCGCCACCCTATATCAAGGCAATAGACTATATTTACAATCAAATGGTGGAATTATTCTGGATTGGTGATTTATTTGACATGCAGACGCAGACTAAACAGAACGCAAAAAAGGAATACTACATTGGAACTAAGCATTTACCCAAGAGAAAATATGCGGAATACACACCGTTCAGAGCAACTCTAGGTATCAGCAAACTCGATGAGAAGTTACAGGAAGTCTATGAAAAAGACCGAAAAAACGGACATAAACATGCATATATTGCATTCAAATATTTTACTGATATGGAGAAACACTTTGCAGAGTTGGCAAGTTATTTGGATCCAAATACGCATTATGTTGTAGTTGTTGGTGATTGCTCTGTAAGCGGAGTCCCTTTTGAGACTGCCGAATTCTTAATTGATATAGCAGAGAGAAATGATTTTAGAATAACAAATGAATGGGGATACCAGATAAAGAACCGTTATATGCGATTTGATAGGAAGGGGAGGGGAGGAATAATAGCGATAGATTGGGTTTTAGATTTCATTAAAGAATAATCTGCACACTTCGTCAATTTGTGCAATAACCAAGCGGCCCTCCAAAATTACCCGTTCAAAAGCCCGGAAAGGGGGCTAAAAATCGATTCTAGGGCTTGCCACAACCTGCCCCACACCCTAGCGAGAAACAATAGGGAGCACTGCCACTGCTCGCTTAAATAAGTCGCCTATGTGTCCCCTGATACCACCACCATATTGGGGCACCCTAATGTCAAACGCTACTTCCTTAATTGCTTCTTCTGTCTCTTTACTGCCTGCATCATAGCCGTCCTTATAGCCTTTGTCGTAGCCTTGCTGGTAAGCACTGTCGGCAGTCTTCTCAGATGGTACCACCGGTGGCGTTGGTGTTAGAGGTGATGTTGGCTCAAGAAGTCCTTTTTCCCTTGCCTTCTTTAGGGTCCGAGCTAACAGAGCCCCAGTGCCTTGGTCTATGAGATGGAGGCCTCTCTTCTCTTTTGGGGTTCCTTCCAAGGAATGGTGTAACTGATGTCCTACGATTTCATTGAAACCTTCCAATGTTGGTGGGGCAGTAAAATCGCAGCCTTTTACCTTACACTTCCATATCGGTTTTACCACTTTTGCTTCCTTGCTCCCCTCTTACGTCCCCTTAAGTCTTCTAGCTTAGTCCCCTTAAGTCTTCTAGCTTAGTCCCCTTAAATCCTCTGGCTTAGTCCCCTATCTTTTATTTTACCACTTTATCAAAATCGTAGCTATTCAAGAGTGTATAACATGGTCGCCACCATGGTGACATCAGATAAGGAATCGTTGATGAGGTGCTAGCACCAGGGTGAATAATTGCCGATTTCGTGGTAAAATAATGCTGAAATAGGGGTGAGGAAAGAGATGCGAAACGTTTCAAAAGACATAACATCTCGTCTCGGGCAGCGCTATTACCTTAATAATTATTATTATGGGGTTAGCTGTCTCAGAAGTCCAAAACTCCCGCTAGGCCCCCCAATTATGCTGGGCTTTAACCGCTGAAGCCATCAACTAAAGGGGTGATTGAAATGCCAAAGGTTATAAATGAAGACATCGTTGGCAAGATAGCTGAGTATGCTGCAAAGGACTATTCCATCTCGGCAATAGCCCGGGAGCTTGGCCTTGACCGGACAACCGTGCGGAAATACTGGCCCAAGAAGGAAAACCCCGAGGAGGAAACGGCGAGGCAGCCCACACCCCAGCTGTCCCTTGAGGAGGACTTTGACCTGCGAACTAAGAGGAAGGAAACGGAACTCAAATTAGAGAGCCTGCGGATTAAGCTAGAGGACACAGATGGCGAAACAGAGGACCTAGAAGCAAGGCGCGAAGTTGCCCTTGAGCAAATTAGGGTCCTAGGGGAGAAGCTAGACGAGGCCGAATCAGGTACGGACGTCGACAAGGTGCAGGAGCTAGCAGCCAAGGTTAAGGATGAGGTAACAGCACTCCTGGAACACATTAAGCCCTTACGCAAGCAGCGCGAGAAACAGCAAGAGAGGGAGCGGCAGGAACGTGAGAAGGAAGTGAAGAAAAAGCGTGAGGAGGACATAGTCAGAAGTGATAGGATTGAGCGGAATCTTCGGGCAGTGAGCCTCAGCGGTTTCGCTTGGATGTTTCCCTGCTCAAGAGGGCAGGCTGAGAAGATTGTGAACAGGTTTATCTGGAAGGTTGGTAATGTCGACGACCCTATCATTAGCTCCCTTCATATGGTTAACAAACAGCTAGGCATCGCTGAGGAGCTCAAGTGGGAGGATAGTACCAGTGAGCTTAAACCCCTCATTAGCGAGTGCGTCAACCTACTCGACGGAAATAGCGAGGAAAAACAGAGAATTGTAAACATAATGCACGCCAGGAAGGAGCGGATTTTAATCCCCAGTGACGAGGATATGAGGAAAAAATTCGTTGACCTGCTAAGTGCCGAAACTAATGAGAAATTTGTGAAAATGGCCTTAAAGTTTAACGCCGCCCTCGGCCACCTTGCCGATGAGCGGTTTGTAGATACGGAGGAGCTCCTCAGTAAAGAAACGCCCGAACCGGTTGTTGGTTAGCCGGCGACAACCACGGACTCCCCACAAGAAGTAAAAATCCTTCCTAAAAGTTCTTCCCTTTGACTTTCTGCCAATTCTCTAGGAGGGTCGCTGTTTTGCCGACATTTTGCCGACAAACTGTTTAGCACCACCCAGCACAGGGTGGCACTGCCAGATACAAATCACCCCACCACCGTCGACCGAGTGGCACAAAATCGTATCTGGGGGCACAGGGTAGGACACACAGCCCCTGATTAAGAGTCAGCTGCTCTTCCAATTGAGCTAGCGGCCCATTCGGAGGGCAAAACCTCCCTTTTTAGCTTTGAAAGCTATAATGACTATTGAAAACCTATGTAAACATTTTGTAAATTGACATTAACCTAAAAAATCATCTGCTTACATGGGGTTGCTGATTTTTGGCCAGCAGTTTTCTTAGAGAAAAGATGCTCACTTAGAGCGGATGGTTTTTTCAATCGAAACTCATCTCTTTTCGAGAATGTAGGCTGCTGGTTCTCCGTTGGGCTCTCTACACCAAGCCGTATGACGGAGCCACGACCTTGCCTTAAGCCAGTAAAGCCCCCGCCCCTTAATCAATAGAGCGCCCTTTTGATATGCCCCGGGGTCGGGTGCTGATACGGTGCCCTCCCCAGCCCCAATTGATACTTTGCATTGAGCTGTCTTACTAGGGCTATGGCTCCCCTTTCGTTGTCCCTTGGTATCTTGTGCCTATGGCCGAAGACATCGATGTCCGATTTGCCGGGGACAAAATTGCAGTTTGCCATGGACCCAATAAATCCAGCCGAGCTTACGCCGGGTGAGTGCTGGACAGTGTGGGAATATTCCTGGCAAAGCGCTTTTAGCTTAGTCATCTCCTTCTTTAATGGTGCCAATAGGGAAAATCCCTCAGTCACTTTGTTATATCACTATGCAATAACATAATATCAATGACAATTAACATTTGTCAATTAGCTACTTCATGGGCTTTCTAATGAGATAGCCCAACCCATTGACGTTGATGCCGAAAAAGCTTGCCATTGAAAGGCTTCTGAAACAGGAACAGGACTCCTCAGAGGCAAAAGACTATGTGCGTGGCTATCAGGAAGTTCCAGAGTCAGCTGAGGAGGTTGACTTATGCGGTTCCTGAACTAGCAACTGTGGCACGAGTAACCACATGGATGCGACTGGCAGGCTCTGTAATCAAAGTCTAGCTCCCTTCTCGTTAAAGAAAGGGAACGATAAATTTTAGTCGACAAGGGCTTCAGCTTGCTCCTTACTCTCAATTTTAATATACCAAAAGGTGGAATTGTAGCTCCGGGGGAAACCTTTCCTTTAATCAAGAGTAGATATTTTAGCAACGGGGTAAACAACTTTCAGGAATTAGTCAAAAATTGTCCGAAAAGGTGTTGATAAACTTTATGGCTTGTGCTATTCTCGTAGAAAGTAATGAGACACAGTGATAGTCTGGCATGAATGAGGAAGTCAGAAAGTCAGTAACTATTGAGATGAAGCCTAGTATTGTGAAGAAAGCCCGGATAAAGGCTGTTACTCCTGAGAAGACATTAGGTGAGTGGCTTGAAGGCGCAGTAGAGGAGAAAGAGGCAAGGGGGGAAAGAGAAGAACAGCCAAAATGAGAAAGGCCTGTCTTTCAAGGGAATGAAATGATGGAACTATTTCACCTTTTCCATTGTAAGGTATGGGTAGAGCTGTATCAAGAAGGCTCGGAGACTCAAAAGTATGGGGTGCTTTTGAGCCCTTATTTTATTGGCGTACTGAAGAGAAAGGGGGTGATATATGAAGTAGAAGATAATGTTTAGCAGTCAAATTCTTTAGGTTCTTTAGGAGGAATTTACATGACGAGTAGAAAATTATTAACACTATTTGGGAGCATCTGCCTAGTTTTGGTATTAGCAGCGATGCCCTTTATGGCAGCGTGTGGCCCTGAGGAGGTCACTCCACCACCAGAAGACGGGGTAACACCTCCACCACCAGAGAAAAGCGTCCTGCGGGGTGCATGGATTGAGATGCCACCATCGGGTAGGAATGCACTTATGGCTAATGCTGCGACCGACTGGGGATGGGCGACCCTCTTTTATGAGCCCCTTTGGATACCTACGCTTGCGGGAGACCATATACCCTGGCTAGCAAAGAGTTGGGAGTATAAAGAGGGCGAAAAAGCCTGGATTATCCATTTAGACGAGAGGGCCACCTGGAGCGATGGACAGCCTGTCACCGCTGAGGATGTGAAGTTTAGCTTCGAAACTTGTATGGAGTATAACTTTACCGCTGGTGGACCACTTAAACCATTCGTAGACTCAATTCAAGCGGTGGATGAAAAGACAGTCAGGTTTAACATGAACGGAGATTTTGTTCACTTCCTCATGGAGGTTGGTTTTGTTTTCATCGTGCCAGAGCATATCTGGTCACAATATGATGATATAAGCGCATATGAAGACCCATATGAAGGTCGCGTAGGCAGTGGTCCCTTCCTGTATAAGGATCTCAAGGTTGGACAGTACTTACATGTGGTCAAGGATCCGAACTATTGGCGCGGCCCAGTAGCTATAGATGAGGTCGTGTATCAAATTTATACCAACGAAGAGGCTATGTTTATGGCTATGCTGAAGGGCGAGATAGATATGATCTCTAATATCCGCGGGACTTTTGGAGCGATTCCACTCTTGGAAGCAGACCCGGACATTGACTTTGTTCAGTTGCCGGGTCCATACACACTCCATTTAGCCTCTAACGAACGCATATATCCGCTCGGCCTTGAGGAAGTTCGTCAAGCAATAAGTATCGCGGTGGATAGAAGGGC
>JAUWQP010000064.1 GCA_030611015.1 Chloroflexota bacterium
ATCAGGTGCTTCATCTTCCGGTCCAAAGTTTTCACTTCTTCCGGAGCGCTTTCCATATCTATACGTAGCTTGCTGGCTGCCTCGTCGATCAAGTCAATTGCCTTGTCAGGCAAGAATCTATCGGATATATATCTTTGGCTCAGCTTGGCAGCAGCTACCAGCGCGGAATCATCTATCTTTATTTTGTGATGCGCTTCATACCGGGGACGAAGTCCCCGGAGCATCTCTATAGTCGCTTCCACACTGGGTTCATCGAGATAAACAGGACTGAAACGTCTCTCTAGAGCTTTATCTTTTTCAATATGCTTTCTATACTCATCGAGTGTAGTAGCCCCGATACATTGAATCTCGCCACGAGCCAGTGCTGGCTTCAGCATATTACTGGCGTCAATTGCTCCTTCGGCGGCTCCCGCTCCCACTACAGTATGAAGCTCATCAATAAACATGATTACCTCGCCGGCCGCCTGTCGGACTTCGTCTAAGACTGCCTTCAACCTTTCCTCAAACTCCCCACGGAATTTGCTGCCGGCTACCAGTGCTCCCATGTCTAACGCCACCACCTTCTTCCCTTTCAGGGAATCGGGCACATCCTCAGCAGCAATTTTCTGAGCTAATCCTTCCGAAATAGCCGTCTTGCCAACACCGGCATCCCCAATAATCACAGGATTGTTCTTGGTGCGACGGGAAAGTATTTGCACTACACGTTTGATTTCGTTTTCCCTCCCAACTACAGGATCGAGTTTCCCCTGACGAGCTAACTCCGTAAGGTCATGCCCGTATTTTTCCAGGGAGCGATATTTGCTCTCCGCTTGACGGTCGGTAACTCGATGCCCGCCACGAATTTTCTGCAAGGCTTGATAAATTTTTTCCTGGTTCACTCCAGATTCAGCTAGAATCATTGCGGCTTCGCCTCTGGTTTCGCCGGCAATAGCAATGAGCAAATGCTCAGTGCTGACAAACTCGTCCTTGAGTCTGTCAGCTTCCCTGTTGGCACTTTCTAGAAGAGCGGAAATCCGCGGGGTAGCATAAATTTGCGTTGCTTCATACGCTACCTTGGGAAAACCATCAAGCGTTGCTCCTACTCGCTGCTTTACCACTTCGATATCCACACCTAGCATCTGTAATATGTCCCTGGTTATTCCCTTTTCCTGCTCCAGCAAAGCCAATAGAATATGCTCCACATCCCACTGGTTATGGTGATAGCGACGAACTAGCTCCTGTGAGGCTGCTAAAACCTCCTGTGCCTGCTCGGTAAATCTCTCTGGCCTCAATTTCCTATACCTCTTAATTGTCTATTTTGCCACCCTGAGCAATAGCGAAGGGGCTAGATTCTTCGTCCCCATTGCATCTGGACTCAGAATGACAGATGGGTTGTTAAATGGCTTCTATTCCTCCTTCCATTCTGCGTCTTCTATCATGTCTTCTATTATATTTTCTATTTCAGCTTCGGCAATCTTCTTGACTTCACTCTCCATTTCTTCAAGTCGGCGTTGCATCTCTTTCATCCTTTGCATCAACCTCAATACCACCTCTACGCCGGCCAAATTCACGCCACAATCGCTCATCAGAGTCTTAATATAGCGCAACCGATCAAGGTCTTCCTCCGCATAGAGACGTATATTTCCACTTGATCGCTCTGGTTGTACTAGCCCCAGCCTTTCGTAATAACGCAATGTGTGAGCTTCTATGCCGACCATCTTTGCGGCTATGCTTATTATATATCTTGGTTTTGATTCCCAATCCATCATGGTAGCACCTCGATTTATGTGGGTCGAAGAGACCGCAATCTTTCAAACAATTTTTTCTCCTCCTCAGTCAAATTAGTGGGCAGAACTACTTTTACCCTGGCGACCATACTCCCATAATCTGAATTGCCTAACCTTGGCATGCCCTTCCCCACCAGGCGAAAAACCTTGCTGTTTTGAGTCTCCGGTGGTATTTCAAGAGATACTTTGCCATTCAAAGTGGGCAATCTGACCTCACCACCCAGAATAGCGGTTGATAAAGGCACTGAGACTTCAGTGTAGAGGTCATCTCCCTTGCGCTCAAAGACTTTATGGGGCAGGACTTTCACTACAAGATAAAGGTCACCTTTGCTGCCTCCGGCACGACCAGGGCTGCCTTTCCCTGCTATACGAATCCTTGAGCCATCTCTAACCCCTGCTGGAATCTTAACTTCCAGACGCTTGGGAATTATTTTCCCACCCGCACCGTTGCAAATGGTGCACACTCGATTGCCCACTCTGCCTGTGCCGCCACAAGCTGTGCAGGGCTCCTCGGTCTGAAGCTGTACAACACGCGTAGAGCCATGATAAGCCTCTTCAAGGGTTACCTCGATGGGGGACGATATATCCTGACCACGTCGCTGCCCCCTCACCCTAGAGCCTATACCAGAATCGCCAAACAGGCTTGAGAAAATATCTCCAAAATCGCTCATGTCGCCATATTCAAAAGTTGTACCACCTCTGCCAAAATCCCACCGGACTCTCTCCTGTCCCCCGGATTTAGCAAATTGCTCAGCATATTCCCACTTGTCTCCAAATTGGTCGTACTTCTTCCGTTTTTCTGCATCAGAAAGGACCTGATAAGCCGCGTTTATCTCCTTAAATCTGGTCTCAGCCGATTTGTCGTTAGGGTTGAGGTCAGGATGGTATTTGCGAGCCAAACGGCGGTAGGCTTGCTTGATTTCCTTTTCCGAAGCGTTCCTATTTACACCCAGAATTTGATAATAGTCCTTGCTTGCCATTTTTCTTCTCCAGCGATATGTTGATCTCATTATAATATTAATTAAGTTTTATGTCAAGGGCAATCAACATATTTAACACAATTATTTAACTTATCTATAATATTACTCGAGTAGAGAGTGAGGCCTAATAAAAACAAAGAAAGGAGGTAAGACAGATGGCTATAGAGAGCTGGCAACCTTTTAGCGAGCTCATGAGCCTGAGACAGGCAATGGACAGATTGTTTGAGGACAGCTTTGTCCGCCCTTCTCGTGGTTTAGCCGCTCTTGCTGAGATAGCTGCGCCAGCTCCGGATGTCTACCAGACTCCCACCGAGGTCGTGCTGAAGGCAGCTTTGTCAGGGTTGAAGCCGGAGGATGTCAGCATTGACATTACTGGCGAGACCTTGACAATTAAGGGGGAGAGCAAAGCGGAGCAGGAGATCAAGAAAGAGGATTACCTATATCAGGAGAGACGCTATGGCGCTTTTTCTCGCAGCGTGGTCCTTCCCAGCGGGCTTAAGACAGACAAAGCTGAAGCGACGATGGAAGATGGCATTCTAACCCTTACTATACCCAAAGTCGAAGAGGTAAAACCCAAAAATATTAGCGTCAAAGCTAAAGAGAAGAAATGACTATTGCCAAGCCCCACCCTCAGCCATCAGTAAATCTATGAACTGTCTTAAAATCATCGCGGTAGCTCCCCAGATGATATGCCCTTCATATTCGTATGCATAAGAATCCTGTCTGAAATTAGCTTTGTCCATCAAAAACGACAGGGGAACGGAAAAGGCTCTCTTGACTTCTCTGCCATTGGTCATTAAAGAGTAAGGGTGGGGCATAAAAGCAACAAAAGGCGAAATAACATAGTTGCTGGTAAGGGTTGTGATGTCATCAAGCTCTCCTAAAATTTCAACATCTTCGGCCTTTAAACTTATCTCTTCTTCAGTTTCCCTGAGGGCAGTCTGGAGCAGGCTGGAATCAGATGGCTCGTGAGTCCCCCCAGGAAAGCAGACTTGCCCTTTGTGAAAGTCTATCTCTTCACTCCTTTCAGTAAATAGGATATGGTATTGCCCTTGGTCACGAAAAAGAGGTATAAGCACTGCCGAAGCTTTGAGGTTTTTATCGGCAATTATCGTTTTCTTATTACGACACCTGAGGATTTTTTCAATTTTCTGTTTCATTGTGCTGTAATTATATCACTTCTTAAGATGTTAAATTTACAGGGGCTCAATAGCGAAAAGTGTTGCTATCAAGCGAAAATGTCACCCCTGAAAGATATGGTGACATTTTCGCTTAACAGTTATATGGTGACAAAATCGTATAACATCAACCATCAGTAGGAATGGGCGTTGACTAAAGTATTGTTCTGTTATATTATGTTTTTCTGTATTTGTACTCGCAGCCCCTGTAGCTCAGAGGATAGAGCGCTGGCCTCCGGAGCCAGGTGCAAGGGTTCGAGTCCCTTCAGGGGCAGTCTCCATGTGCATGCAGGTATTTTTTTATGGCTGAGCTTCTTGAGGTGAGATGGCACGGTAGAGGAGGGTTGGGAGCAGTAACTTCTGCGGAGTTAACTGCCCGTGCTGCTATAAGCGAGGGGAAATATGCTCAATCATTCCCTAGCTTTGGACCTGAGAGGAGGGGAGCACCGGTTCTTGCTTTTCTAAGGATAAGCGACGAATTTATCAGGGTCAGGACAGCTATCTACGAGCCTGCTGTGGTGGCTGTGCTCGATCCAGGGTTGTTGCACACAGTTGATGTGACTTCAGGGCTCAAGGAGAACAGCAAAATCATAGTTAACACCAGAAAATCGCCCGCTGAACTGAAGTCTGAATTCGGATATAAGTGGCTTGTAGCGACAGTTAACGCTACAAGAATCGCCAGAGAAACTATAGGGATGCCTATCACTAACACCGCAATGATAGGCGCATTGTTAAAAGTTACTGAGGCTGTGGGAGTTGATTCTGTAGTTGAACAGTTGCATGAGCGGTTCGGAGCACGGGCTAAGGAGAATATCGAGGCTATGAAAAGAGCTTACAAAGAAACTGTGATAGAGGAATAAGAAATGACGCAGAAAAGGCTAAAAATAGGGACCGATTTCACCTGGAGAGATATGGAAGTTGGCAATATAGTTACAGAAGCGGGGAGTGCTGCCTTGCGCAGGACAGGTGATTGGAGATCCCAAAGGCCGATCATTGACAAGGAGAAGTGTAACAAATGTGCTTTGTGTTGGCTTTATTGTCCTGATGCCGCCATAAAGCCTCTCGAGGACGGGTATTATGAGACTGATCTCTTCTACTGTAAAGGCTGTGGCATTTGCGCTAAAGTGTGCCCCAAGGGGGCTATAACAATGATAGAGGAGGAAGAGCAATGAGCAAAAGAATAGGTTTAGAGGCTTCGTTTGCTGCTGCCGAGGCAGTCAGAATGGCTGACGTTGATGTCATCGCCGCCTATCCTATAACGCCCCAGACGCATATTCCCGAGAGACTTGCCGAGATGGTAGCTGATGGTGAACTGAACGCAGCTTATATACCTGTGGAGTCGGAGCATTCAGCTATGAGCGCTTGCCTCGGAGCTGCCGCGGTAGGAGCAAGGACTTTCACTGCAACGGCCGGCCAAGGATTGGAGCTCATGCATGAGGTGGTATATGCCGCTTCCTCCATGAGATATCCTGTGGTCATGACGGTGTGCAACAGGGCACTTTCTGCACCCTTAAGCGTTTGGGGGGACCATTCCGATGCCATGGCTGTCAGAGATACTGCCTGGATACAGGTATTTTGTCAGAATAGCCAGGAGGCATTCGACTTGACCCTATGGGCCTTTCGCGTTGGCGAGGATCCCAAGGTTTTATTCCCGGTTATGGTTCATCTTGATGGGTTTCATCTGTCCCACGTAACAGAGCCGGTTATTTTGCCAGAACAAGAAGAAGTGGATAGATTTCTCCCCCGATTCCACTATCCTTTTGCTTTAGACCCCAATAGGCCGATGACCCACGGAGGTTTCGGACCCCCCGATATATATTCAGAAGCAAAGATAGCTCAGGAGCTGGCGTTCAGACAATCCAAGGAGGTAGTACTCCAAGGGTGGAAGGAATTTGGAGAGATTTTCGGTCGTTGTTATTGTCCCGTCGAGTCTTATAGAATAGAAGGAGCTAAAACGCTTCTTATGACCATGGGCAGTTTTACCGAGACGGCAAAGATTGTAATAGATGAGAGAAGAGGCAAAGGTGAGGCTATCGGACTGATAAGCCTGCGCCTCTGGAGGCCTTTCCCGTTTGAGGAATTTCGCCAGGCTGTAAAAGATGCCGAAATACTTATTATTTTCGATAGGTGTATTTCTCCTGGCATGGGAGGTCCGGTTTTCAGCGAAGTTAGGTCAGCTTTATATGATGAAGAGCCAAGACCGAAGGTAGTCAACCTCATAGGCGGGTTGGGTGGAAGGGATATGTCAGACGAGGATTTTGACTATGTTGTTAGTAGAGGAAAGGAAATTGCGGAGAAGGGGTCGGAGAAGATGCTTGAGACAGTGGGTGTAAGAGGTGAAGTGATAAGAATAAGGGAGTGAGAATGCAGGAGAAATCTATAAAATTTGGCAAAAATCTTGTAACTACTGAAGAGTTCTTCACCGCAGGACATAGCTTTTGTATTGGTTGCGGCGAAGCTTTGGCATTGAGGCTAGCCTGCAAAGCCCTGGGAAGTAGTGTAATAATTGCCAATGCTACCGGGTGCATAGAGATTTGCACTTCTCCGCTTCCTGTCACCTCGTGGAGGATTCCCTGGATACATACGTTGTTTGAAAATACCGCCGCCACAATTTCGGGTATAGAAGCAGGGTTGAAGATTTTGATGAAGAAAGGCACGATTCCCGAGAGAGACATCAAATGTGTGGCTGTAGCTGGAGATGGCGGGACAAGCGACATAGGAATTCAAGCTCTATCTGGAGCGTTTGAAAGGAACCACGACTTTTTATATCTATGTTTTGATAATGAAGCGTATATGAATACTGGTATTCAAAGATCGAGTGCTACACCTTACGGAGCTTCGACTACCACTGCACCCGCGGGCAAGCTTAGCATTGGACAGATTACCCGTAAGAAGAACATGGCTGAAATTGCCGTCGCCCACGATATACCTTATGTAGCCACAGCCTGCCCCAGCTATCCTTTTGATTTAATGAACAAAGTTAAAAAGGGTGCCGAGGTGAAGGGGCCAGCTTATATCCATATACTCTCCCCGTGCCCGACAGGCTGGAGACATGCTAGCGATTTGACTATTGAGATAGGTCGGCTTGCCGTAGAGACTGGTATCTTTCCTCTCTATGAAGTAGAAAGTGGCAGATATAGACTGGATATTGATCGGCCTAAGCTTAAGCCCGTTGAGGAATACCTAAAACTACAAGGGCGATACCGCCATTTGATGAATAGAGAGATTGAAAAAATCCAAGCAATGATAAATGAAGATTATGCCAAGCTCATAAAAAAAGTGGCAGCCTTCGCAGCGTGAACAGCGTCGTTGACTTTAAGGGAATAGAAAACAAAAATCATGTATACTAACTATCACCGATTGTCCGGCACTGATAACATGGGACAGGAAGGATGCGGAGTTAAGAAAACACGGGGTGTGGCGCAGCGGCTAGCGCGCATGGTTTGGGACCATGAGGTCGGAGGTTCAAATCCTCTCACCCCGACCATAAATAGGAAATCAGAGGGCTAGACCTCATGGCTCATGAAACGAGCTGATATTACCGGTGATGCCCGATGCTAGCCTAATTGTATCACCGAACCAAGAACCTTGGTAGTAGAGTAGGCAATGATACTTTGGACTTGGCCTAAGTCACTGCACTTTTTAGCGATATCTGCAATACCCAATCCAAAGAAACACCTGATAGTCGGGGTGTTATAATATAAACTAGAATTTTGGGAAAACTAAACTCTTACAGAAAAAAGGGGAGTGGAAAAATGATAAGAATTATCGTCGAAAGGCATTGTCGGCCCGGTAAGGAAACACAGCTAGAGAACTTGCTGGTGGAGCTCAGGAGCGTGGCCACGAGGCAGCGTGGCTATATTTCTGGCGAGACGCTCAGGTCGGTCGGTGACCCCTCATTGTGGCTGGTCATCAGCACCTGGACTGACGTTGACATGTGGAATAAATGGAAGACCATGGTGGACCGTCTCGAGATAGCAAGAAAGATAGAGCCTCTGCTAGTTGCTCCGGAGAAGACCTCCGTCTTTAGTTTTGTCAAGCGGGGAGGTGCAGAGTCTGCCCACACCATTGACAAGTGAGTAGACCTGTTATTCAGTGTTAGAGCTTTTACCAAGCTCACCTCGACCTAACAGGTTCGCTACCTTCTCCATTTCCTGGTAGGTTCTGCCATCGCGGAGTATATAGCAGATTCATCCCAGAAGCTTTCCTGCTGTGGCTACCTCAGCATTCTGTCCTGCCTTCTTCCTTTCGGCGCTTTATTATCCGGCGAGCCTAACGCTTCAGCTAAGATCCCACTGGCGGGGATTCCACCAGTTGGCAACTGTGTCTCCGTAAATAGTATCGATGTCTTTCGTATTGCTGGTGTGGAAATTGCCTAGGGTTGGTAGATCTCTGATGACCTTGGTCTGATGCAGTAGATCGGTGCTAGCCCGATTTCTGAACAGAAGTAGTCAACAACTTCCATGTCTTCCGCAAAAGTCGATTCAGATAGATAGTGAATCTCATATGGTTCAATAATTTGAATCGTTCGATGAGGTAACATTTGCTTGTCTTGTTACTCGGTCACACATTTACCTTTATTGTTATTTTATACGTACTGCGTTAACATATATCATACTTCAACAAGGTACCAAGTTGATGCACTGAGAGAGGAAATTAGGATAGCAAAATCCAAATTCAATGAATTACAGTTTTATATTATCTTCTTTGTGATTTTCCTACTGATAAGTAATCTTGGCACTTCACAGATGATGCGGCAAGAAACAAGCACTGGAACAATGCCAGTTGTTGCTGTACTCACACCGGCACTCGTTCAACTAAGTCTGGTCTTCTTGATAATTTGGGCAGCCAAGAGTGAGGGGAATTCCTTATTAGATATAGGCTTCAAGACCTATTCCTGGTAGGTCGACTGCCTCATTGGAATAGGCCTGCTGGCATTCTTACTCTTTACAGTTCCGCAGCTAGATAGGCTTCTTGTTGATGTATTGCACCTCAACGAAATCGGTATGAGTGAGGTACCGTTTTCACCTGTGTGGGTTGTAAGCGGCGTTATCATCGGCACAGCCGAAGAACTCATATTCCGTGGGTACGGGTACACTGTTCTTAAGAAATACGTCAAGCATTGGTGGATTTCGCTATTAGTTGTCTCTCTTATATTTGGTTTAGAACACTACTATAAAGGTTCGGCCGGTGTAGCTCAAACGTTTGTTATTGCCTTAATAGCAAACGGTGTTTTTATCTGGAGAAAGAGTCTGATTCCTATTGCTATCGCACATGCTGGCATGGTCATATTGCTACCTATCATCTGAAGCTATTTCATCACTGTTCATTCAGTTCATTGTAACCTGGAAGTCAATTAGTAATGAAAGGGACAGCCAGTGAAATCACAGCCCAAGATCCCAGACCTGAGTATCTCCGGCCTTGAACAATAACTTGTTTTGTTCGGTAGGTTGCGTTAGCCTTTTTTGATTAATGGATCATGATCCATCGAAATGTTGTTCCTAAACTGTCGCGCTAAGCATATGGGTAAGCAGCGCAATTGACCTGTCTGGTTCCTGTTTGGTAGGATCTCTTAAAAAGGAGGCAAGCGGTCTCCGCCTTTTAGTTAGCTTGCTTTGGGACCATGAGGTCGGAGGTTCAAACCCTCTCACCCCGACCATAATAAAACCTTTGCCTTTCTGTAAGCACCAAGAGAGACTGTTTGCCAACATCTTCCCGTCATTCTGAGCGAAGAATCTAGACCCTTCCCCTTCGTTTCACTCCGGGTCAGGGTAACAAAATAAACAACAGCCCAGGAAAATTTTGACAGGGGCAATAATCTAAGTTACAATTGTTAGACATGTCTAACATTTATGGGAGCAGAAAATGGTAAAACAAGAAGCACAAAGAGAGCAGACCGCCAGCATGGAAGATTATCTTGAGGCGATAGCCAACCTCGGCGGAGGAACGAAGGTGGTAAGAGTAAAGCAGATCAGCGAAATGCTGGGGGTTAAGATGCCCAGTGTTACCTCTGCTTTGAAAAAACTCTCAGGACAGGAGCTTGTGGAGCATGAGAGATATGGCCACATAAAGCTTACCCCTGAAGGCGATAAAATTGCTGGCGACGTGATTGGTCGCCATAAGGCGTTGACCCGCTTTTTCGCGCAAGCCCTGGGCATCAACCCGCAAACGGCGGAAGAGGATGCCTGCAAAATTGAGCACGTCATCAGCCCCTTGAGTATGGAGAGGCTGGCAAAGTTTGTGGAGTTTATAGAGGCCTGCCCACTGGGAAGTGCTAATTCCCCCAGTAGGTATGAATATTATTTAGAACACGGAGAGCTCCCTCAAGATTGCTCAAAAAGGCGTGTGAAGAAAAGGAAATAAAAACGGCAATTATTTTGAACTTGTAAGTTAGGCTAGACTAACTTATTAAAGATAGGAGATAAGCTATGACCATACATCAAAATGAGCAATTGCCCCTGGCCGAGATGAGGACCGGGCAGACAGGCACTGTGGTTGGGGTTATGGGAGGACATGGCTTAATTCGGCGTCTGGATGCCTTGGGTATCAGGCCAGGGAGGAAAGTGACCAAGCTGAGTTCTACGCTATTTAGCGGCCCGGTTATTCTCAGGGTGGACAATACCCAGGTGGCTATTGGTTTTGGCATGGCCAGGAAAATAATAGTCGAAACAGATAAATACCTGCCGCGAGCTTCTTAAGATGATGCGTATCCTGCTTGTGGGTAATCCCAATGTGGGCAAAAGTTCTCTTTTTTCTCGACTGACCGGTACACACATTATCGCTTCCAACTATCCCGGCACCACCGTGGGGTTCACTAAAGGGTATCTGAAGATGGGGGAGGAGCAGGTTGAGATTATCGATGTTCCCGGCAACTATACCCTTGAACCAAGTTCTAAGGCGGAAGAAGTAGCTGTGGGGATGCTCAAAGAAGGAGACTTGGTCATAAATGTTGTTGACGCCACCAATCTGGAGAGAAATCTCAATCTGACGTTGCAGTTGCTGGAGAGACAGACTCCAGTAATAGTTGCCCTCAACATGTGGGATGATACTCGGCATCGGGGTATAAATATTGATGCTGCCAAGCTGGAGGAACTTCTCGGAGTGCCAGTTGTACCCACGGTAGGCGTTTCCGGACAGGGAGTAAGGGAATTAGTCAGGCGTCTTCCCGAGGCAAAGATGCCCGAAAACGCTCGTACCTATCCTAATAGTGATGAGCGGTGGGCGAGAGTGGGTGACATCGTGAGCCAGGCGCAATCGTTGAGCCATCGCCACCATCGCTGGTATGAGACTTTTGAAGATGCCAGTAGTCATCGGATAGGCGGGATAGTTATCGCCCTGCTGGTCCTTTTTGCCACCTTCTGGTTCGTCCGATTCGTTGGCGAAGGAATAATTGGCTATGTAGCTGACCCCCTCTTCGAAGGGCTGTGGA
>JAUWQP010000019.1 GCA_030611015.1 Chloroflexota bacterium
CTTTGCTGAAGTGGGAGAATGTGTATAATACTATCCGCCCTCATCAGGCACTGGGATACCTTACTCCAAAGGAATTTCTTAAGCTCCATCAACAAAATAAAAGAAAGGAGGAGGTGTCACTAATCATATGAACGAGTACAGAGACTTTCTTTTACCGCCACCTGCATGTTAAGATATGCACTTCGAAGGGTTTTGTTGAGGAAATCCATGCGCATTGATATTTTATGTCTCTTCCCTGAAATGTTTGCCTCTCCACTCGAGCAGAGCATCATCAAGCGTGCGCGGGAGCGAGGATTGGTGAATATCGTGATTCATGATATTCGCGACTACACCCATGATAAACATCATACTGTGGATGACTATCCCTATGGTGGTGGACCTGGCATGGTGCTCAAGCCCGAGCCTATCTTTGAAGCAGCGGAAGCGCTAAAACAGCAACTTTGTGCGAGTGAGATGCCTATCATGCTACTCACCCCTCAGGGCAGGCTTTTTTCTCAATCTATTGCTCGAGAATTAGCTCTCCTTCCTCATCTGGTGTTAATTTGCGGCCATTACGAAGGTTTAGACGAGAGAGTGTGTGAACATTTAGCTACTGATGAAATCAGTATCGGGGATTATGTGCTTAGTGGGGGGGAATTAGCTGCATTGGTCGTGGTGGATGCTATCGTTAGACTTATACCGGGAGTGCTTGGCTCACAGGATTCAGCCAGCATTGATTCTCACAGCAATGGGCTTTTAGAATATCCCCAATATACCAGACCCCAGGTATATCGGGGTTGGCCAGTACCCTCGGTCTTGCTTTCAGGAAATCACGGTGAAATTGCTCAATGGCGACGCCGTCAGGCAATTCTGCGGACGGCGAAACGACGCCCTGACCTCTTGGAGAAGGGCAATCTCTGCGATGAGGAAAAGAAATGGATGTTAGAGAATTTGTTAAACCCAGAATGAATCCCAACATTCCTCAAATTTCCCCGGGCGATACAGTCAGGGTTAGTTTGAAGACTGTGGAAGGGGATAAAGAGCGGCTGCAACACTTCCAAGGTGTGGTGATTAGAATGAGGAAGGGTGTGGATGGTGGAAACTTTACAGTGAGGAGGGTATCTTACGGCATTGGAGTGGAACGTACTTTCCCTTTCCAATCTCTCTCGGTGCAAAATGTAGAGGTACTCAGGCATGGAGAGGTGCGCCGAGCCAAGCTCTATTATGTGCGCAGGCTCAGCGCTAAGCGGGCTCGACTTAAAGAAAGGCGAGAGAAGGTAATACAGCAAGCCATGCCTCAAGAAGAGCAACAACAGGAAACAGAACAGACCTCTGAATGAGCTACGCCGAGGTGGCAGTCAATTCACCCCGATTGCATCGGGGTCAAACCTTTTGCTACGCCATACCGCCAGGGCTCAATCTTAGTGCCGGACAAGCAGTATGGGTGCCCTTTGGCTCCAGGGTCATTCAAGGGATTGTGCTCTTGCTGTCAGACGAGCCATCGGTTGCAGAAACTAAGGAAATCGCTGGCATTGTTGCTGATTGTCCTTTGCTTTCCCCGATACAAATAAAGCTTGGCCGGTGGATAAGCGAACATTATTGTGCTCCCCTTTTCGATGCCCTGGCCTTAATGTTGCCTCCGGGATTTGAGAGACGAACCGTTACTTACTTTCAGCTAACAGCCCCTGATTTAATCAGGGGCCAGGGGGAGTTGCCTTTAACACCGGAGCAAAAGCAAATTCTTCGTATAATCGGGGAAAGAAAGAAGACAAGCCTGCCTGAGCTAGAGAAAGCAATTGGCAAGAGAAAAGCCAGACAAATCACCGACCAGTTGCTGGATTGTCAGCTAATTTCCCAAACTCTGGAGTTAGAGAAGGCAAAGATAAAGCCCAAAACACTTCCTTATGTAAGGCTACTAGCTGACAAAGAAGAAATTGAAGCGGCGAAGGCTCGCCTGAATAAGTCTCGAGCTTATAAACAGGCGGAGCTCTTGGAATTTCTAACCGAGCAGACCCGACCTATTTCAGTCAGCGAACTGAGGAAGCGACTCAATTGTTCCCTTGCCACTATCAAAGCCCTGGAGAGGCGTCGTTTGATCTCAGTGGAAAGGCTCAGGGTAAGACGTGACCCCTTATCTCACCTCAGTCTCACAACTTCTCGGGCTCCGATTCTCACTCCGTTTCAACATGCTGCGTGGGACTCGATCCGTAACACCATTGTGAGGGAGCAACCTAGCAGCCCGCCGGTTTTTCTTCTTTTTGGCGTTACTGGCAGCGGCAAAACTGAGATTTACCTGCGGGCATTAGCCCATGTTATTGCTGCTGGCAAGCGAGGTATTTGCCTTATTCCGGAAATCGCTTTGACCCAACAAACAGTGGAGAGATTTGCTAATCGCTTCCCTGGGCGTGTGGCTGTGCTGCATAGCGGGCTTTCTCCGGGAGAACAGTTTGACGAATGGCAATGGATAATGGAAGGGAACTGCGATGTCGTCATCGGACCGAGGAGTGCCTTATTTGCCCCTCTGTCCAATCTCGGTCTTATTATTATTGACGAAGAGCATGAGTGGACGTACAAACAAGAAGATAAAATACCTCGCTATCATGCCCGAGACGCGGCTATTAAATTGGCTCAACTCAGTAACGCCGCCGTCATTTTGGGCAGTGCTACCCCTGATATCGGCAGTTTTCATAAGGCACTGCAAGGCGAATATCAACTTGTAGAGCTAAAAGAAAGAATTACTCCTCGTGGTTATTCTCCCCTCCCCGAAGTAAGCATAATAGATTTAAGGGAAGAGCTTAAAGCTGGGAACACAAGCTTGTTTAGCCGTTTCTTACTAGCTGCCATGAAAGAAACTCTGGCGAAGAGCGAGCAGATAATTCTTTTCCTCAACCGTCGGGGCACAGCTACCTTTGTGCGATGTCGTAGCTGTGGCTTTGTCTTTCGTTGTCCCCGCTGCTCCATAGCCTTTACTTATCATTCAGTGGAGAAAAGGCTGATTTGTCATCGTTGCCGATATTCTATTCCAGTACCCCAAAGCTGTCCACAGTGTTTCCGGCGTCATCTCAGGTTCCTGGGCATTGGTACACAAAGGGTAGAAGAAGAGACGGGGTATTTCTTTCCTGAAGCAAGGTTACTTCGCTGGGATAGGGATGTGATTACCAGAAAATATGCTCATGAGGAGTTGCTGAAGGACTTGCGGGACCATAAGGCGGATGTGCTTATTGGCACCCAGATGATAGCCAAAGGGCTGGATTTGCCTCAAGTGACCCTGGCGGGGATAATCAGTGCCGATACCGGCCTGAATTTCCCCGATTTCCGAAGTAGCGAACGCACCTTTCAACTCCTGTGTCAAGTAGCTGGCAGGGCTGGTCGTGGGGTTAAATCAGGAAGGGTTATCATCCAGACTTATTCTCCCGATAACTACGCTGTTGAAGCTGCTGCCAGGCATGATTATGTTGGTTTTTATCGTAAAGAAATAGACTATCGGCGCCAGTTAAATTATCCCCCTTTTAGCCAATTAGTCCGCCTGGTTTATAGCCACACTGATGAGGCATTGTGTCGCCGTGAGATGGAGAAGATGCGCCTAATTCTTGAGGAAAGGGCGAAAGAGCATAAGATTGACTTTCCCGATGGAGTCGGGATAATTGGTCCGGTGCCTGTTTTCGCCTTTCGAGCTAGGGGCAGGTATCGCTGGCAACTATTCCTCCGTGGCTCTGATTTGACCCGAATGTTATCCCAGCTCACCTTGCCATGGGGCTGGACTATAGACGTTGATCCTGTAGGGATAGTGTGATTTTACGAAACCATCGGCAGACCACGAGGTCAACTCCATTTTTCTCCACCCCACCCGTCATTGCGGGGCACGATAGTGTCAGAGCAATCTCCAGAGATTGCCACGCACATTTCGGGTGCTCGCAAGGACGAAAGACTATGGTATTTTTAGTCGTTGAGCGCATAAAGTGAGAGCCGAGGCTGATCTCGGCCCTCACAGCGATTGTCTTCACCCCCCAACGCTCAATTAGTGCCCGAGAGTGCTGTTGCGCTCATGGGCCTCACGCTGACCATAAATTGTGGCTCCAAGTTAATATAGCTACAATGGGGTCAACAAAGCCCACCCTCACCGCTGTTCTTAGAATTTCGTGTTGGGAGATGAAGTCGGCCATTGGAGGACTGGTTTCATAATAGAAGGAGACAAGCTTAGCACCCAGGCTGTTAGGCAGCAGGACCTCGTCCCTGAACTCCCTCAGGATGCCTATTTCCTTGGCTGTATCGGTACCATAGGCCGCGGTGGCGATAAAACAACCACAGGGCGGCGGAAGGTCCCCCCCACTTTCAATACCACCATCGACTGGCATCCCGTGCAAGTCGGCCAGGGATGGCGTGGTACCATCTGTTATTATGGCCCAAATATAACCGCTGTAGCCATTGGTGCTGGTGGTATTGACTCCCCTGTCTGAAAATGGTTCCCACTCGGTCCCGTTCCACCACCGGAGTCCAAGATATTCCTCGTCGGCGCTTTCTACTTCAGCATCGGTATAGTAAAGCCTTATCTCGATCTCGGTTACAGCCTCAGTATCGGGAACGTAGACATCGATGTATTTACCCAGTGCGTTGAAGTCGGTCGGAGCATCCCCGCCGGGATTTTCGTCATACCGAGCCACAGTTACCGTAGCTGTGCCGTCTACCACAACCTCGGTGTCAGCCTCCTCCCTGGCATCAACGGTACCGCCACCAGTTACCGTCTCTGTCTTAGCGGCCACTACCCCAGCCTCCAGCCAGGGCTCGAAATCCACATTATCGCTAGGATCGTAAATAACGTCGCCCGAACCGTAGGGGTTAAGTGATTCATGGTTAGGCCCGCTGGCATCGCCCCACCAGTTGTAGGTGGCATCCACCGTCACGCCTCCTTCGTTCACCACACCACCACCACTATTGTCGACGATGTTGTTGAAGTGAGCTTCCAGGGTAGAACCATTGAGAACCCATATGCCCATTTCGTTGTTAGAGATAGTGGACCCTGTTATCTCTACAGTAGAGGTGCCTTCATCACCTATGATAGCCACACCCGCCCCTAATTCGGTGCCGATAATGTTTTCCACAGTCAGGTCAGCAATTCTCCCTGTGCTGTCAAGGTAGAGGATGCCGAAGACCGATTCTCCGCTGAGTTCGGTTCCGTCAAAGTCGATACCCTCAATATTGATGTTTATTGACTTCTCCACCCCAGCCATGACCCATCCGTATCCGGCAAAATATATTGCGGTAGTAACGGTTGCCCCCTCAGCGCCGATTATGCTTATATTGGTCTGGTTTATCACCAGGAAGGCGTCGTATTCCCCCGTCGCCACCATGATGGTGTCGCCATCCTCGCTAACATTAAGGGCTGCCTGGATAGTGGGGTAGTCACCGGGCACATGAATAATGGTGCCAGCCAAGACCGGCGCCGCCGTCGCCAGCCCCAGGCTCACTACCAACACCAGGGCAAACAGGATACTAGATATCTTTTTCACTCTTCACCTCCTTTGTAACAGTTAACCTCCCCAAAATCTTCAGCTTACAATATAATAAGCTACTTATGTTAAAATCCTGTTAATTTAATGTATATGTTACAGTTTTATAAGTATTACATGACATCCTCTATATCGCCAAGCGGTTTTTCAAAGTTTTCGCCGGGCTTGCCCAACTATATGACATTGCTAGCACTAACTTAGTGCCCGAGAATGCTGTTGTACTCATTAACCTCTCATCCCGACCATAAATCGTGGGTCCAAGTTAGTATTTTCACAATCGGGTCAACAAAGCCTACCTTCACCGCTGTTCTCAGGGCCTCGTGTTGGGAGATAAAATCGGCTATTGGGGGACTGGTTTTATAATAGAAGGATACAAACTCGGCGCCCAGGCTGTTAGACAGCAGGACCTCGTCCCTGAACTCTCTCAGGATGTCTATTTCCTTCGCCGTGTCGGTGCCATAGGCTGCAGTAGCGATGAAGCACCATCCAAACGGCCCAAAATTGAAGTTGGCCGTTATAGAACAGTCGTCGTTCATAGTGATATTGGTTGCGGCGGAGTTGACATTCGTGATAGTGCCCACATCTCCAGTCCACTGGACGAAGTTATAGAAAGTATCTGTAATCGCTATCAGGTCAACCTTTGTTCCAGGCTCATAGGTGAAAGTTCCCTCACCGGGGATGACCACCGAACCCCCACCAGTGCTGAAGATTTCGAGGCTGTATAAATAAGCCGTCAACCAGGGGTCAAAGTGGACATGTTCCGAAACAGCAGCTCCAGTGCCGTTCGCGATCGTTTCAGTAACAGGATCAGACACACCGCCACTGGGCCCGCTGGGATGGCCCCACCAGTTGTAGGTGGCGTCAACGATAACGGCGCTGTCTTCGACGTAGAGCCCGTAATCGTCGTTTCCAGCGAGGCGGTTGGAGTTGATGAGCACGATGCTGTCGCCGGCAACGGATTCCAGGTAGATTCCGTAGTCATTTTCGTGTATTTGGTTATCCTCGATGGTGGCGGTGCTGTTGTCCAGCAGGCCGCTCCGGGTGGTTATACCATCTACAGCACCAGCGAGTACATTGTGACTGATGGAAACCTCGCTTTCGTTGTCGATGGAAAGCGATATAGCAAAGTCACCATCATCAGCATCGACGGTGAACCCAACATCATCCCCACCAAGGAAGACTATCTCAGCATCCAGTTCTATACTGACAGAGCCGGTAATAGTGGTCACTTCAATCCCGCCTGCCGAGTGGAGGTTCAGAGACTTGTCAATATTTAGGTTTTCCTCATATTCCCCTTCCGTCACTATGATGGTGTCACCAGGGTCTGCCCCATCAATGGCGTCCTGGATAGAACTTGTCGTGTCCACGCCCCAGGTCATCGGCTCGGTGCCGAGCTCGGCGCCCAGCCACGGCGAATAAAGTACCTTTGTGGAGACGGCATCGCCATCACCGGGTCCTCTTCCGCTGGGTCCACCAGCATCGCCCCACCAGTTTTTGGTGGCGTCCAGCGTCTCGCCTCCCTGATTCCATACACCATACCGAGAGTTGCCGTCGATGTTGTTGAAATTGACAGTTATTCCGGTAAGCGTTGTCTGCGTATCGAACACATAGATACCGAGGGAATTTCCTGTGAAGGTGTTGCCTTCCACTTTCACGTCCTTAGAAAGGTATCGGCCGTAGTGCTCCTCGAAAGTCAGGGCCGCGCCCTCAACATAACCGGTTACTGTGTTATTCTTAATCTCGGTGTTAAGGAACTGCCCGTCGATGCCTTTGCCCCCCGTAACGAAGTCCCTCACCAGGTTGCCTTCGATAAGCGAATCTTCGAGGTAGCCGGTGATGCCAAACTCTGCGTTAACGGTTTCGTTGTTCCTGAAGGTCGCCACAGTCGGCAGAAACGGCGTAAGGGCACCCGCGTTAATGCCGTATTGCGCATCTTTCACGTAGCAATACTCAACCGTTGCTTCCATCGTGAAGGCCATGGAGATAGCGAATTTAACTAAGTTCAAGGCGCGCACATTTCGGACAATGATATCGGCCGCCATGGCGGGTTCTGGAGATGGAGCCGTGATTCCGTGCCGGGCGTTCTGCACCGTTAAACCATCAATTACGACGACGTGGTCGGCAGCGCTGACTATTTCGATCCCTGTTTGCTCATCTGGATTGTCTGGTTCAATAATCGTTTCAGCACCACTGCGTGTCCGTGCGTCAACCCCGGCCTGGGCACCCTTTAAGGTCAAGGACTTGTCAATGACGACACTCTCCTCATACAACCCCGCCGCCACCATGATGGTATCGCCATCCGAGGCTGCGTCGATGGCTTCCTGGATAGTGTCGTAGTCACCGGGCACGTCAATAACATCTGCCAAAACTGGCGCCGTTGCTACCAATGCCAGGCTCACTACCAGCACCAGTGCAAACAGGATACCAAATATCTTCTTCACTTCTTTCTCCTTTTGTTACTTTTTTATTCTCTTATCGCCTCTCAACCACGGGGCTAGCGGCTTGTCTATCGCACAACTTTCAGTTTGACAAGCATCACTCTGTCTAAAAACACGAAACCGACCTTTTCGAGGTCGGTTCCATCGTTATCTACCCGCGGTCAGGTGACCGGCTAAAGACGCCGCCTCAGCTCTCCCCGTAATTTCTCTTCCCAACCATTCTGTCACTGCTACTCCTCACCCTCCAATCAGAACATAGGATAAGTAACAGTTTAGGTTTACCAAGATCCTATCTTACATTATTGTATCACATTCTCTGCAACTTTTAGCATTTTTGGGATCTTTTGGATGGGTAAAAACTCGGTAAATTGAGTGATAGGGGCTGAGCGCCGTCTCTCACAGCAACCCTTAACAGCAAGCTGATGAGCCGAAGGCCCTTCAGGTTTTTGGGAAAGACTTATCCCCGATGTAATCAGGGAATTTCTGTTTTACCTTCGGGGTGCAGCTCCGACAAGTCGGGGCCCTTGTCAGAAATCTCGCCTGTTTTCCAGCGCTTGCCCCAGGGTCAGGTCGTCAGCATATTCCAACTCAGCACCAAAGGGCAAGCCACGAGCCAGGCGGGTGACGCGGATGCCCAGAGGCGTGATAATCCGTTGCAGGTACATAGCCAGGGTTTCGCTCTCCACATTCGGATTGGTTGCCACAATCACCTCGGTTACTGAGCCATCTTGAAGGCGAGCCAGAAGTTCCTTTAGCTTTAGCTCTTCAGGTCCTATGCCCTGTGCCGGGCTGATAGTTCCATGGACTACATGGTAAACGCCGTTATATTTCCCAGTCCGCTCTAAAGGAAGGATATCCAAGGGTTTTTCCACAACACAAATTCTAGAATGGTCACGTTCTGTATCTTGACAAATGAGGCAAGGGTCACAATCGGTGATGTTAAAACAAACTGAACAGAGCTTTATCTTTTCCTTTATTGTCAAAATAGCCTCGGCTAGAGATGTAGCTTCTTCATCAGAGCCACGTAAGAGATGATAAGCTAACCTTTGAGCACTTTTGGGCCCGATTCCGGGCAGCTTATTAAATTCCTCAATTAGCCTGGCTACAGGCTCGGCAACAAATCGCATTTTCCCTGACCCTTTACCCCCTATGAAATCCGGGCTGTCTGGAGCATAGCGAAAGACCCACGTCTTTGATAGCTCCGATTTCATCGGAGATTCCTAGAATAATCCCGGTATATTGAGACCACCGGTTAAACTGCTGAGGTGCTTGTTAACAAGTTCCTGCGACTTGGTGATAGCTTCGTTAACGGCAGTCATAACCAAGTCTTGTAATAACTCAATATCGCCAGACTCTGTTACTTCAGGAGATATCTCAACGGAGTGAACCTTCTGGTGTCCGTCAATCACCACTTTGACGGCACCACCTCCACTGGTAGCTTCCACAGTGATGTTGCCTAATTCCTCTTGGGCTTTGGCCAGCTTTGCCTGAAGTTGCTGGGCTTGACGCAATATTGATTTATCCATCTACCTCCTTTCCTTGAGCTTCCCCAGTCCCTGTCCCCGATTTAATCGGGGACAGGGACTGGGGAAGGACTATAGCTCCTCATCTCTAATTCTGGCTCCCATTTCCAGAGCAGCTTTAATTACCGGGTTTTGTGTTCTCGCCTGTGACGGAACTTCTCTTTTATAATCAACTAAAATACACCGTATCTTATAGGGCCGACCAAAAACCTCCTTGAGCTTTTTTTCCACCAGATATCGGTATTTGGCGTCTTCGATTTTCTCCTTATGGAAGGAATAATAGAAACCTAGTACCAATGTATCATCCTCAAGGGCTACGGGGTCACAAGCGCTACGCAAAAAAGCATCCAAGTTGCCACTGGAACCTTCCCCTCGCAAAGATTTAATGAACTCCCGCCAGCGGTTACGGATGTAATCAATGTTCTGAGAAATCTCTTCGCTTGGAATTTCAGTCTCGACTCCGTCGGGCTCCGGTGCTACAGGAACCTCGCCTGGATCCTCAGTCTCGACTCTGTCGGGCTCCAGTGCAACAGGAGGAAACTCAGCCCCGACCATGTCGGGTGGCTCAGTCATCTCAGCGCCGTCTGCTACCTCTGAGGGTCCAGTTGTAGTTGGCTGTTCTTGTCTCATGGGTGGAGATAAAGCACAATCCAGTAAAGCCAATTCTAAGGGCAGGGCGGAGTAATTATCACTCCGAAAGTCTATGCCGGAGAAAGATTTAACTGCGTTAAGCAGGTAATCCATCGTGGCACTGGCTGCAAGGCTACCCATCTCAGCCAGGTCTTCGCTGGTGACATCCAGAGCCTCTTCGCATCGCGATTTAGCTAGCAACAATCCTCGAAGGTATTCTACCAAGCCCAGATTAAACTGACGAAGGTCAACACCATCACTATTGAGGTTATTTATGACTTTTAGCCCGGCAGCGACATCCCTACTGACCACACATTGGGCTAATTGTCTAACCCGTGAATCCCAGCCGATGCCAAGCTCTGTTTGAATCTTAGCAAGCTCAATTTGGTTGCCATAGTAAGCAATCATCTGTTGCAAAATATTTTCAGCATCTCGAAGGCTCCCGGTAGCGGCCCGAGCAATAAGCTCTAATGCACCAGGCTCGATGTGAATTCCTTCTTTCTCGCATATTAGCTTGAGCTTATCCACTATCTCGGTTTGCCGCAGGCGATGGAAATTAAATCGCTGACATCTCGATACTATGGTGGCTATCACCTTGTGTGCTTCTGTGGTAGCTAAAACAAAAATTACATGCCCGGGTGGCTCCTCTAATGTCTTCAATAGGGCATTGCAAGCCGCCTCGGTAAGCATGTGGACTTCGTCTATAATATATACCTTGTAGCGAGCAAGGCTAGGAGCGTAATTTGCCTTTTCCCTCAGGCTACGGATTTCGTCAATGCCACGATTGCTGGCGGCATCTATCTCTATTACATCCAAAGCCCTGCCCTCGGTGATTGAATGACACATATCGCAAGCATTGCACGGTTCGCCACCTGCTTGATTAGGACAGTTGACTGCTTTGGCCAAGATGCGCGCCGTGCTGGTTTTGCCTGTACCTCGTGGACCGCAAAAAAGATAAGCATGAGTTATCTTCCCACCCTCCACGGCATGACGCAGAGTCTGAGTTATAGGCTCTTGTCCCAGCACCTCACCTAAGGTCTGTGGCCGCCACTTGCGGTAGAAAACCTCAGAGCCCATATACTGTATTATTATACACCCCTTCACCCAATTCCTAAAGGAGATTTTTGCCCAAAATCGCTAGGAACATATCAACTTTTATAGCATATGCTTTGGATGTCACAATGGCATAACAGAAACAGGATTTTCTGAAACAGAAACCTACAGCGGTTATGCTAAAGAGCTAACCGTAATTGCCTGATTTATCAGGCTTGGTGCAACGGGTCCTGGAAAACCTTATTTGCTGATTTGCTTTTCAGCCCAGTCGCCTGCCCAGGGTACCTTCCACATCTTACCTGTGCCTGCCTGGATTATAAGGATAATCCACAATACGACCATCAGGATCCAAATAATAGTGCCAAGCACTCCGGCAAAAATCGCAAGGCCGGGTGAAAAAGTCGCGACTGCAATCGCTCTGAGTATTGTGCTTAAAATAAGATGCGCTGCTGTCAGCACACCGAAGGTCATAATGGATTGCCAGGCATGGAATTTAACGAAGATGCTTTTCTTTTCAAGGACGACGAAAACTATCCCCGTTATCCACCCAGCCACGTAGCAAAGAAGTCCGGCAACATTGGCCGACAAACCTGTGCTGCTCTCCGCTTCGGGCTTGGCCGCACCTTCAGTTGGCGTTGGCGAAACAGCGAGGCCGGCACCACACTTAGAGCAAAACTTAGCCTCCTCAGGATTTTCCGTGCCACATTTAGCGCAGAACATATTCACCTCCTTATGTCGAAGCTACCAAATAGCTATATCACATATTACGAATATAGGAAAAGTATGTCAATAGCGCTTTGAGGCCTTTTATCACCGTGAGTGTTAGCGAAGGGGCTAGATTCTTCCCCTTCACTTCGTTCAGGGTTAGAATGACAAGAAGCGAAGGGGTCAGAATCACAAGAACGCGAAGGGTAATTTCTGCTCACAGGATTTCATCCTGCCGGAAGACCCAGGTGACCGAAACCACGCTGTCATCTTCGCCTAAGCCCATTAGCCTGGCTCCCCGGCCACCTCTGCCCTGAATTGAAACCTGCCCCATAGGAATGTTCACCACGTTGCCCCTACTTGATAACATCACTAAGGAGCCTTGCGGAAATACAAGCCTGGACGCAACCAAATTGCCCGTTTTCGGACCAACTCTGTAAGCCCGCACCCCCTTGCCCCCCCTATTGTGAACAGGATAATTCTTCACCGGGGTCAGCTTGCCAAAACCTTTTTCAGTCACGGTGAGCATATAAGCATCGGGAAGGACAATGCCCATGCCAACAACATAATCGTCGACGAGACGAATGCCACGAACACCGCCACTAGTTCGAGACGCAGTCCTCAGGTTTTCAACCTTAAATCTAATAGCCTGCCCATTTCGACTCACCAGCATGACCTCATCTTCATCAGCAACTACACCGGATGAGATAAGCTTATCTTCATTTCTGAGCCCCATAGCAATAATACCATTCCTCCTTATCGAAGCAAATTTGCTTAGTGTAGTCTTTTTTATCACGCCACCCCTGGTAGCCATTAATAAGAACCTGTCCAAAGGAAAGCTTGCTATGGCTAATAACACGGTTACTTCGTCTTCCAGGTCAATCGGTAATAAATTGACCAGGGCTATTCCCTTGGCAGTGCGGGAGGAATCCTCGGGAATCTCGTAGCACTTAAGAGAGTAAACCTTACCCACGCTGGTAAAGAAAAGCAGGTTATTATGGGTATCGGCTACCAAAATATGGTTTACTGTATCAGCCCCCCGGGTTACCATTCCCATGACGCCTTTTCCGCCACGGTGTTGCAGCCGATAAGTGCTGGCAGGAATCCTCTTAATGAACCCCCTGTTAGTCAGGGTGACTACCATTGCCTCATGGGGAACAAGGTCTTCCGTACGAAATTCTTCGATTTCTTCTGTTTCCACTATGGTTCGCCGGGAATCACCATACTTGGATTTAAGCTCCTCGGCATCTTGGACAACGAGTGATAATATTTTCCGAGGGTTAGCTAACAAATCCTCGAGATAAGAAATACTCTTTATCACAGCGGCATATTCCTCAGTTATTTTGTCTTGCTCTAGCTTAGCCAATCTACGAAGAGGCATATCAAGGATAGCTTGCGCTTGAATCTGTGACATAGTAAAAGCTGCCATTAGATTGGCACGAGCGGACTCTACGGTTTGAGACTGTCGAATAATCTTGATCACCTGCTCCAGATTGTTTAGGGCAATTCTGAAGCCCTCGAGAACATGAGCTCTCTCCCTTGCCTTATCGAGTTCAAACTGAGACCTCCTGGTAATGACTTGAGAACGGAAGTCAATGTAAGAAGTTAGCGCCTCTTTAAGATTAATTACTTTAGGTTGTCCATCGACCAAAGCAACCATATTGATGTAAAAGGCAGATTGCATCGCAGTATACTTGTAGAGGTTATTAAGCACTTGTCGAGGTTGTGCTTCCTTTTTGAGTTCGATAACAATGCGCATGCCTTCCCTATCCGACTCATCACGCACCTCGGATATCCCCGAAATTTTCTTTACTTTAACCAGCTCAGCTATCCTCTCTACCAAGGCTGCTTTGTTTACCTGATAGGGGAGTTCTGTAACGACTATCTGTCTCTTACTCACCTTGCTAGTCAGTTCGGTGGCTTTAGCCCGGAGTATGATTTTTCCGTGCCCCGTGGTATAAGCATTGTCTATGCCCTCTTTTCCCCAAATTATCCCACCAGTGGGAAAATCGGGACCTTTGACCAACTCCATCAGTTCCCCTACAGTGGCTTGGGGATTGTCAATTAGATAGACAATGGCATCACATATCTCGTCTAAGTTATGAGGAGGGATGTTTGTCGTCATACCTACAGCTATGCCTGAAGAACCACTAACTAACAAGTTAGGCAACTTGGCGGGCAAGGCAGAGGGTTCCTGGAGAGAATCATCGAAGTTGGGAACAAAGGCGACAGTATCTTTTTCGATGTCAACTAACATTTCCTCGGCAATTTTGGAAAGGCGAGCTTCGGTATACCTCATTGCCGCTGGTGGATCATTGTCAACGCTGCCAAAATTACCCTGCCCATCAACTAAGGGATATCTCAGAGAAAAATCCTGAGCCATGCGCACCATGGCTTCATATATCGGGGAATCTCCATGGGGGTGATACTTCCCCATGACTTCACCAACAATGCGGGCACTCTTTTTGTATGGACTGTTGTGCCGCAATCCTAAGCCATCCATGGCGTACAGGACACGTCGTTGCACTGGCTTCAAACCATCGCGCGCATCGGGTAAGGCTCGGGAAACGATGACGCTCATAGCGTAGTCGAGATAGGAACTTTTCATCTCCTCTTCGATATCGATAGGTTTTACTATTGCGACTTCCATCAAGTCTCAACTCCTCTCTCTCCGCCTTCACCAACGACGGTGAAACCTTCGGGTAAAGATTCCTCTTCGCTGCTAGGATATTCTTCCTCCTCAAAATATCCAAGCTCGGCCAAGCTCTCACTTTCGTCAGTAATGACTCCTCGTCTGAGCAGGCTTTCTTTAATACGCGTGCGCAAGTGTTCTTCAGCTTTAACAGGAAAGGAGGGGTGTCCCACTTGGCTGGGATGTTGATACATTTCTTTAATGACCACCTGCACTTTGTTTTCTTCTACATTGAGGATTGCCGCATCGTATTTATTGCCACCTTGCATTAGTTGAACGAGGCGCAATCCTTGTCTCGGCTCCACTTCTCCCAAATATTCTCCGTCCTCACTTTTCACAATTAGCTGTCGTCCTCTCACTTCTAAGTGTACTTGGTCGCCAAACCCCATCTTAGCTAAAATATCACGTGAAGCCACATTGTGAAGATCGACTACTCCAGTCCTGCCCATCTCAGTTATAAAAAGGTCAAGAGCAACTTTTCGAGCTTGACCTCTCCGGGGCGAAGCTTTCTGGGCGTTGTTACTCAAGGCTGCCATAGATTCTGACAAACTAGTTAAGCGGGCAAGATTTTTCTTAGCAATAGCATTATCAGGGGCGAGTTCCAAAGCCTTAAAATAGGCTTCCTTAGCTCCGTTAAAATCTCCTAGTTCTGTCAAAGCTCGGCCAAGACGATTATAAGTCTCGACATCGGTGGGGAACCGCTCAATTATATTTCGGTTGACCGCTTCAGCTTCCTCCCACCCACCTTGAAGAGCCAAATTTATGGCTTCCTTGCTCAGTTGCTGTCTTAATCGAGTCTCTTCTTCCTTTTGCTGTTGGTAGAATGCAATGTCCATTTCCATAAACTTACGATGTCAAGCTAAGATTGTCAAGTTCCCTTCGGCAAGCTCAAGGCTGACTTTTCTCCAGTTCAAAAGCTTGATGCAATGCCTGAACAGCATCCTTAACCCTATCCTCAGAGATGATACAGGTTATCCTTATCTCGGAAGTCGTAATTAACTGGATGTTAATGCCCTGTTCATAAAGTGTTCGAAACATTCTGGCAGCATAGCCCGGTGCATTTTGTATGCCAGTACCTACGATGCTAACTTTGGCCAACGTAGAATCGGCGACACATTGCTTACCCCCCACAGATTTAACCACTGGCTCCACGATGGACATTGCCTTAACTAAATCACCCCGAGTCAACGTAAACGTGAGGTCAGTAATATTATTAATGCTGGCATTCTGGAAGATATTATCTATATTTATGTTTGCTCTAGCCAAGGGCTCGAAGATTGCCGCAGCAATACCAGGATGGTCGGGAACACCAACAATGGTGACTTTAGACACATTGGTATCATAGGCAATCCCCCTTACCTTGTTTCTTACTTCCATAGAGACCTCCTTACGAATGACGGTACCCGGGCTATCGCTAAAGCTGGAAACCACCAAAATGGGCACATTATACAACCCTCCCAATTCCACCGCTCTGTTATGCATTACCCTGGCTCCACAGCTAGCCAGTTCCAACATCTCCTCATAGCCAATTTCCTTCAATTTCCTCGCTTCGGACACAAGGCGAGGGTCAGCAGTATAGACACCCTCGACATCAGTATATATCTGGCATATTTCGGCGTTCAGGCTGGCAGCGAGAGCAACTGCCGTTGTATCGGAACCACCGCGACCCAAAGTGGTAATGTCCATTTCCTGAGTCACGCCTTGAAACCCAGCCACAATGACGATATTTCCTTTTTCTAACTCATTGATCACTCGTTTTGGATCGATGCGGAGAATCCGGGCCCGGCTGTAACTAGAATCGGTGTGGATGCCTGCCTGAGCGCCGGTAAGACTGACTGCCTTGCAACCCAAACTCTCCAAAGCCAGGGCTAAGAGGGTACTGGAAACTAGCTCCCCGGTGGACAAAAGAACATCGAGTTCCCTATCCCCAGGTTGTTCGTTAACCTGGTAAGCCAGTTTAATCAAATTATCGGTGGTGTCTCCCATAGCCGAAACAACAACTACCACCTGTTTTCCCTCGTCTTTTGCTCTGGTGACCCGGCGAGCTACATTCCTAATCTTTTCGGCATCAGCTACCGAGGTGCCACCATACTTCTGGACTATCAGTGCCATCTCTGCACCTTCATTTACTGTGTACTAGCTTGCTCATAATATTATACCCTTCCTGGAGAAAAATGCCTGTGCCTTTAGCTTCTGCTTCGGTAAATCTCTTTGCCCCGCTGGCTGTGAACCCCGGTCCCCAGAGTACAGACGGAACAGGGTCGGCAACATGGGTTTGAATCTCGATCGGCGTGGAGTGGTCAGGCAGAATTAGCACCCGGAGGGCATCCTTATCCCAGGAACGAAGTCGAGCCACAATCTCTTCATCTACCTTCTGAATAGCCTCTATTTTGTCCTTAAACAGGCCGGCATGAGCGGCTTCATCGGTTGCTTCCACATGGATAACCACCATGTCATATTTCTCAAGTGCTTTCAATGCGCCAATGGCTTGGGCAGCGCAATCATTGTTAAGATCGCCAGTGACACCATGGATATCCAGCACCTCCATACCTATCATTCGGGCTAGACCCCGCATAATATCGACTCCGGACGTTATGGCAGCATCAAGTCCATAGACCTCTTTGAAGGATGGCATATCAGGTATTTTACCACTACCCCAGAAAAGCCAGACCATGGTAGCGGGAATATCGCCGCGTGCCTTTCGCTCTATGTTCACAGGGTGGTCTCGAAGCACAAGCTGAGAGCGTATCATCAGCTCTCTCAGCAGGTCGCTTCCGGGCCCTGTGGGAAGAAACTCATCGATGGGCTTGTCGGGGATATCATGCGGGGGAGTGCAGCTAGCCAGCAGGGTGTCTTCTCTCCCTTTTATTTTGCATAAATGTCTATAGCTCACACCAGGATAGAAGTGTACTGCATCGCTGGCAAGTTTTTCATTCAAACCTGCGATAAGGGCTCGACCTTCGTCAGTGCTGATATGACGGCAACTATAGCTCCACATTCTCCCGTCGCGCACGGCTATCAAATTGCAGCGAAAAACGGTCTCGCCTTCGTTAATAGGGACGCCCATGCCACGAGCCTCGATGGGGCTCCGGCCCCGATAGTATACCTGAGGGACATAACCTAACACGGACATGCAAGCACAGGCGCTGCTAGGTTCCACCCCCGGAGGCACGGTGCGAACCAGCCCGACAACGCCCGTTTTCGCCATAGCATCCATGTTGGGAGTATGCGCCAACTCCAGGCAGGTCCTCCCACCGTGATCAGCTAATGGCCAACCTGATGCTCCATCAATTATTAAAACGCAATACTTCATCCTTGCCCCCATAATAAAAGCATCATATAATAGCATGAACAGACGGGGCGTAGCGCAGTGGGTAGCGCGCAGCGTTCGGGACGCTGAGGTCGGAGGTTCAAATCCTCTCGCCCCGATTAGCTCAATAAAAGGAAATACAAGCTGTTTGTACCTAATACAAAAGGTAAGAATATAGCGGAGGGAAACTATGGTAAAAGCTGCAATTGTAGGAGCCACTGGCATAGTGGGGCAACAATTTCTTGTTGCGCTGAAGAATCATCCCTGGATTGAAATTACTGCCCTTGCTGCCTCCGAGAGGTCAGCAGGGCGCAGCTATAAGGAAGCTATAAGCGATGCCCGGTCTGGAGCCTTGCGCTGGTTTTGCCAGGAGCCTCCGGCAGAGGAGGTTATGACCATGCCTGTCCAGAATGCTGCCGAAATGGATATCTCCGCTCTGGATATTGTTTTTTCCGCCGTAGAGTCTGACCAGGCGAAGATTCTGGAACCGAAATTCGCCAGAGAAAAAGCGGTTATAAGTACTGCTTCAGCCTTCCGCTACGATGAGGATGTACCCATTCTAATTCCGGGCATCAACTCCGAGCACACTAAATTAATCAATGTACAACGAAAAGCTCGGGGATGGAGAGGCTTCATTACACCCATTCCCAATTGTACTACTACCGGACTGGCGATAACGCTAAAACCAATTTACGAATCGTTCGGCGTTAACGCCGTTATAATGACCTCTTTGCAAGCCCTGTCGGGCGCAGGCCGGAGCCCGGGGGTGATAGGCCTCGACATCCTGGACAATGTTATTCCCTTTATTGTCGGGGAAGAAGAAAAGGTACAGCAGGAAACACAGAAAATCCTGGGCAGTTTCGCAGGCAATACAGTCAATCCAGCCAGGTTCAATGTAAGCTGCACCTGCACCCGTGTTAATGTCCGGGAAGGACATACGGAATCGGTCTTTGTCTCTACCCAAAAGACTTGTGCGGTTGACGAGATTACTAGGGTCTTGAGGGAATACAACGGCTTGGTCGGCGGAGCTGAGCTACCCTCAGCTCCCAGGCACATGATAATCGTCCACGAGGATCCGTTCAGACCTCAGCCGCGACTTGACCGTGACGCTGAGGATGGCATGGCTACCGTAGTCGGCAGAATCAGAAAGGATAACGTCTTGGAAAATGGCATCAAGTACCTTCTGGTATCTCATAACACTAAAATGGGAGCAGCCAAGGGTGCAGTTCTTGTCGCCGAACTCCTCATCAGAGATGGGTATATTTCCTAGGTGCCGATGGTGAAGATTCAAATCCCCTTGCCAGATTAAACTAGTGTTAATTGTTGCTGGACAGTGGGGAGAATGGTGTACTGTGAACTAAGATTTTGGAAAGACTAAACTCCTAAATTCACAGTTTAGCCTATGTCCCTGTAACCATGTGCTTGCCTCACAGCACCGGTCATAGTGCATCATACTTATGATACATGATATTTAGCTGCTCTACTTTCCTTTTGAAGCTAGAGGACGAAGTGGGAAGGAGAGTGATATGCTGTTTTGTCTCCGTTTGGTGAGGATGGTATACTACTTTCAGGTTTATGGATTACGAGACTGTTATCGGTTTGGAAGTTCATGTCCAGCTGCTAACCAGGAGCAAGATGTTTTGCTCTTGTAGTGCCGATTACGTTAATGCTCCGCCTAATAGTCGTGTTTGTCCTATTTGTCTGGGCATGCCTGGTGTGCTCCCTGTTATTAATAAGAAGGCGGTGGAATATACGGTTATGAGTGCCCTGGCCTTACGCTGCACCGTTCCTGAATACAGTAGATTTGACCGTAAGAGCTATTTCTATCCTGACATGTTGAAGGGCTACCAGATTTCCCAACATGGTGCCCCTATGGGAAGAGAAGGCTGGCTAACGATTGATAGCAATGGGACTAGAAAAAGAATCGGTATCGCCGATGTGCATCTCGAGGAAGATGTGGCTAAGTTATGGCACAGGGGAGATTATAGTTTGATAGACGCTAATCGCTCAGGGGCGCCATTGATGGAGATTGTTAGCGAACCCGAAATGAGTTCCCCGGAGGAAGCACGAGATTATCTTATCAAGTTACGCTCTATTCTTCGTTATCTGGGGGTGTCCACGGGTAACATGGAAGAAGGTAGCTTCAGGTGTGACGCTAATATAAGTATCCGTCCCCAGGGCAGCAAAGAGTTGCTTTGTAGAATAGAAGTCAAGAATATGAATAGCTTCAAAGCGGTTTATCAGGCTATGGCATACGAATCCAGGCGGCAAAGGAGGGTGCTTGAGGAGGGTGGTGAGCTTGTGCAGGAAACGAGAGGCTGGGTAGATGAGAAGGGCATAACGGTAAGTCAAAGAAGCAAAGAATATGCCGATGACTACCGATATTTCCCTGAGCCTGATTTGCCTCCGCTGGTTTTGGATAGAAAATGGATAGAGGACATCAAGCAAAGGCTACCTGAGTTGCCTGAAGCCAGAAGAGAACGCTTTGTGATTCAGTATGGATTGTCCTTATATGATGCTAATATCTTAACTGGTTCTAAAGCGATGGCGGATTATTTTGAAAATTGCCTTAAGGTGCTAGACTACAGCAAGGCGAAGATGGTATGCAACTGGCTTCTGGGAGACTTTAGCCGGCTCATCAATGCCACAAGTACTGAAATTGAAAACACGAAGGTAACTCCTGAACACCTGGCAGAAATACTTATCTTGGTGGATAATGGGGCTATTAGTGGCTCAGTTGCCAAGGCGGTGTTTGAAGAAATGTTTTATAGTGGTAAAAGGGCTAGTGCTATTGTGGCAGAGCAGGAGCTCAGCCAAATTAGCGATGCTGCTGAGGTAAGGGAGGTGGTGAAGGAGGTAGTAACTAAAAATAATAAAGCAGTGTCCGATTATAAGTCTGGCAAGCAAGAGGCTTTGACCTTCATTACCGGACAGGTAATGAGAGCTACAAGAGGGAGAGCCAATCCTTCTCTGGTGAGGGAGATTCTTATTAAAATTTTGCAAGATAACTTACAAAATTGGTAAATATTTCCTGAGTTCATATTCTGTTGTTTGGCGACGATATTGATCCCATTCGAACTTCTTATTCTTGATGAAAGCATCAAAAACATGCTCGCCGAGGGTTTTCTTCACCAGTTCACTTTTTTCCGTGAGCTGAATCGCCTCCCAAAGGTTGCTAGGTAAAGCGCCTATTCCTCGCCTCTTTCTTTCCTCCTCCGTCATTTCATAGACATTTTCCTCCACGGGGTCCGGTATTTCGTATTCCTTTTCAATTCCTTCGAGTCCAGCAGCCAGCATCACACTGAAGACAAGATAAGGGTTGCAGGCTGGGTCAGGAGATCTCAACTCTACCCTGGTGGCCTTTTCATTGCCGTATATGTATTCTGGGATTCTGATCAGGTCGGCCCGATTTTGCCGTGCCCATGAAAGGTACACGGGTGCCTCATATCCTGGAACCAATCGTTTGTAGGAATTGACCCACTGATTGGTAATCGCAGTGATTTCGGGGGTGTGCCTCAGTAGTCCGGCAATATAGCACCTGGCCACCTTAGAAAGGCAGTATTCGTTATTTTGATCAAAGAAAGCATTAATGTCACCTTTGAACAGCGACTGATGGATATGCATGCCACTCCCATTGATACCGAAGACCGGTTTAGGCATAAAGGTGGCGTAAACACCATGCTGTAGAGCTATTTGCTTTACCACCAGGCGGTAGGTCATCACGTTGTCAGCCATGGTCAGTGCCTCAGTGTATCTCATGTCTATTTCGTGCTGGCTGGGAGCGCCCTCATGGTGAGAACACTCGACACCTATGCCCATCTCCTCGAGGGTAAGAACTGTTTCCTGTCTCAGGTCAGTAGCAACGTCTGGGGGGGTCATATCGAAGTAGCCTCCTTCGTCTAAGCCTTGTGTTCCCTTGGAATCTTGAAAGTAGAAATACTCCAACTCTGGACCTACATAGAAGGTGTATCCCATTTGGGCTGCTCGCTTCAAATTTCTCTTTAGCACGTATCTGGGGTCTCCATCGAAAGTCTCACCGCCGGGTCTCAGGATGTCGCAGAATATTCTAGCTACAGCAGGGTGTGTTCTGGGTTTCCAAGGCAGCAACTGAAAAGTGTCAGGGTCAGGCATGGCTACCATATCGCTCTCGTCGATCCGAGCAAAGCCCTGGATGGAGGAACCATCAAAGCCTACCCCTCGCTCCAAGGCACCTTCCAGTTCCTGCGTAGTAATGGCAAAGTTTTTCAGAATGCCCAGAATGTCGGTAAACCACAGATTGATGGACTCAACGTTGTGCTCCTTACCCATCTTGAGAACGCGTTCTTTGTTTTCCTCGTTGCTTCTATTTTCCATTTCTGTTCTCCTATCCTCAGGGTAACAACTGCAAATAGTATTTTGCCCGTTGCTTGCCAGGCTTTTTTATTGACTCTATTCTAATTCTCTTTCCTAGCCAGACAAAAACCATGGCTCTCTGGCATAGATATAACCTGAATAGAGTGTTTTACTTGCATGGTTCTTATAACAATGGAGGCTTTCTCTTATGCCAATCAATTGCTTGCTCGTAGGTGAAGGCGATGCGTAGCAGTGTTTCCTCGCTGAAAGGCTTGCCCATGATTTGCATACCTATAGGTAGGTTGTCAGCGAAGCCAGCTGGTATGGAGATAGCTGGGATTCCAGCTATGTTTACGGGCAAGGTGCATACATCGCTTAGATACATCTGCATCGGGTCTTCTAACTTTTCACCCAGCTTAAAAGGTACTATGGGTGAAGTTGGAGTGACCAGGGCATCATATTTTTCAAAGGCTCGGTCAAATTCCTGTTTTATCAGTGTGCGCACTTTCTGTGCCTTAAGATAGTAAGCGTCGTAATACCCTGCGGATAAAGCATACGTGCCTAGCATTATACGCCTTTTAACCTCAGGCCCAAAGCCAAATTGTCGCGTCTTCTCCGTTGTCTCAATTACATTACTGGCCTCTCGCTCGGAAAAGCCATACTTTACTCCGTCGTAGCGAGCCAGATTCGCTGAAGCTTCGGACGGAGCAAGTATATAGTAAGCAGCCAGAGCGTATTTAGTATGAGGTAGAGAAACCTCCCAATCTATTTCCGCACCCAGTTCACGTAGCTTATCTATGGCTGTTTCTAACCCCGTTCTTACCTCGCTTTGCATGTCCTCGAGAAGATATTCCACGGGGATGCCGATTCTTAGTCCTTTGATGTCTGGAATTAGTTGCTGGGTGTAGTCTGGTACAGGACGAGGTACTGAGGTTGAGTCTCTGGAGTCATACCCGGCAATGACATTCATCACTAAGGCGCAGTCAGTGGCATCCTTGGTTATTGGCCCAATTTGGTCGAGAGAGCTGGCAAAAGCAACCAAGCCGAAGCGGCTGACCCGTCCGTAAGTTGGTTTGAGTCCCACCACGCTGCAAAACCCCGCTGGTTGACGGACGCTGCCTCCAGTGTCGGAGCCCAGAGCATAGATAGTTTCATCGGCAGCCACAGCAGCTGCCGAGCCACCACTACTACCTCCGGGGACACGACTTAAATCCCAGGGATTATGGGTGGGGAAAAAAGCGGAGTGCTCCGTAGAAGAGCCCATGGCAAATTCATCCATATTCGTTTTCCCGATTATTATCGCCTTCTGTGCCTTCAGTTTCTCTATTACCGTAGCATCATAAGGGGGGACGAAGTTTTCCAGCATCTTTGAACTACAGGTAGTTCTTATCCCCTTGGTGCATATGACATCTTTGATTAAGGCAGGGATGCCGGCTAATGGAGTAATTTCATGGGCAGTTTTGATGTAATTATCGACTTTTTCTGCCTCTTTCAGCGCCATGTCTTCAGCAATAGTAACGCAGGCATGAACTTTTCCTTCCATCTCAGCTATGCGCTTCAGTACAGACTTCGTCAAGTCCAGTGATGAAATTTTCCTTTGCTTGAGAAGCATGTGTGCTTCATGGATAGTTAGCTGGTGTAGTTCGTTTGTCGGCATGTTTAGAATCTCTCCTTGAGGCTGCGACGCGTGATAACTTTGCACCAGTCGCCGCCAGTTTTGCCGTGCATCTCTTTAAGCCTGGGGATGTATTGCATGCCCAGGAATACCCCCAAGCCTATGGAGTAGAATATTAAAGCCAAAGGCTCGCCGTAGCGGTCGCGGTAAATAAACCCTGCAACAAAGGGGAAAACAATAAGGAGTAGGCTATAACTGAAAGTGGGATTACGAGTAATGAATAGAGCTGTAAAAAAAACAGTAAAGAGAAACGGAGCTGCCCAGGGCATCAAGAAGATGAGAATCCCGATAGCGGTAGCTCCTCCCTTGCCGCCACGGAATTTAAGGAAAATGGGAAAGATATGACCCATTATGGCAGCTGCGCCGGCAAGCCCGGTAAGAAAATCAAACGGTGAAATCAGAGGGCTACCTGACACCCACCGTACTAAAAGAATTGCTCCTACGCCTTTGCCCAGGTCAGCCAAGGTTACTAGCACAGCCTCAATCGGCCCGACTTGGTAGAAGACATTCATAGCGCCCATGTTTTTGCTTCCGACCTCCCGGATGTCTACCCCTTTCCTCAGACGACCAGCAAGATATGCTGAAGGGATAGAGCCAAGGAGATAGCCAATTACGATGGCGATAACTATGTCGCTAATCATTTAACTGATGAGCTCACTCTAGTATTGATTGAACCTTAAAACATTTTTCGGCTTGTTTTGGTGCGTTTGATAAAATTTCAGCTTGGGAATATGAGTCAGCTACATCATCTTTCCTTAAGACATTCTGTAGCGGGATGGGATGAGTCGCTGGTGACACTTTGGCTGTATCTACTTGCTTGAGTATTTCGAAGTTCTCCAGAATATTAGATAGCTGGAGGCTAAATTTCTCCACCTCTTCTTCGCT
>JAUWQP010000113.1 GCA_030611015.1 Chloroflexota bacterium
GGGCAAGCAGTTATTGCCAATTTCGCCGTATAAAGGTTTAATTCCCTCACCGAGATTGCTTCGTCCCGATAAATCGGGACGAAGCAATCTCGGTGAGAAGGTAGAGTTGCCGCCTTTTTATTGCTAGCTCAGGAAGGGATAAGTCACTCCATTGACGATGTTCCAGATATAGGCGGGGTTAGTCTGGTTCAAAGCGACTGCGGTTATGTTCCACCCCACCCCTGAGAAGGTGTCAATGTCCTGCATTTCCGCAGTGATCTTGCCTGTCCCCCCGGCCGAAGCAGCTTGTCCGCTGGTTTCCGTATTCCAGAAGGAATTGCTCACGGTGCCATCATTCCATCCCACCAGTCCGCCAACATCTGAATTGCCAATCACGCCGCCTGTGGAATAGGAATTGCTTACAGTGCCGTTACTACCTCCCACCAGTCCGCCAACCAAGTTGTTGCCAGTCACGCTGCCTGTAGAATAGGAGTCGCTCACAGTGCCGGTATTAATTCCCACCAATCCGCCGACCACGTCATTGCCAGTCACGCTGCCTGTAAAACAGGAGTTGCTCGCAGTGCCGGCACTACCTCCCACCAGCCCGCCAATATATCCCTCGCCAGTTACGTTGCCCGTGGAATAAGAGTTGCTCACAGTGCCATAATGTGTTCCCACCAGACTGCCAACATACCTCTGGCCAGTCACATCGGCGTTCACTACGCTGATATCTTTGATGACCACTGCTTCACCAACAGCACCGAAAAGCCCCACATCTCTTTCGGCAGGGCGGTTGGCAAACAGGTCACGTATCTCGTATCCCTGACCGTCGAAAGTCCCGGTAAATGGGTTAGCAGGAGCCCCAATCGGCTGCCAGCCCTTTCCCAGATTGGCTGTCTCGCTGGCCAGTTCCTCATAGCCGGAAGTGGTGGAATCAAGGTCGTTCATTAGACGGTGATGACCGGGCAAGTTGTTCCTGACAGCATTCAAATCATACCAGGTCTGTATTTCCAGATTTTGAGAAACAGGACGACAGCCTGTCATCCCGGCAACTAAAGCCACCGCAATCAAAAAGATGCTGACCCTTGCCACGTAATAGCTTAGTTTTCCCAACATCTCCGTCTCCTAACCTAATAGGATATGCTCTTTTTTATTAAAATCTTGATAATTAATAATTATATTAAATTATACTACAACTTATTGTCAAAGGAATCAATTTGGCATGTGCGTCAATTGGAATATCACCTCACATACAAGCCTACTCACCTCGCCATGTAAAGAGAAACGTGAGCAAGGCTGCGATGCTTTTGGCATCGCAGATTTCGCCCGAGGCGATAAGTCGGGGTATCTCATCCCGGGAAACGCGGACCAGCTCAATATCGTCAGTATCCTCAGCCACGAGACGAGCGGGCACCAAGTCAGTAGCCAAAAAGCAATGGAGGTACTCCGTGCCATAGCCCGGGATAGCGTAAAAACCCCCCAATTTGTCTATTTTCCGGGGGAGATAGCCAATTTCTTCCTGTAATTCGCGGCGCACAGAGTCAATAGGCCCCTCACCAGGATCAATACCACCAGCCGGTATCTCCAGAAGAAACCTGCCCAGGGGATAGCGGAATTGGCGAACCAGAAGGACATTATTTTGTTCATCAAGAGGCACCACAGCTATACAATCGCTGTGCTCCACCACTTCTCTGGTGGTTTTGCTGCCATCAGCTTTCCCCACGGTGTCCACGCGCATAGTTACCGCACGCCCCTGATAAATCCGTTGGGTAGCTATCTTCTTTTCCTGCTTCACCATACTCTTGCTACTTAGCTAAAATGACATCGTTTTGCTTGCCGAGCTTCAAAGGTAGCGAATAAGAGCGACCTCATCGCAGTTGGGAAACTTGGGGCAGCGATAGCATTCCGCCCATACCTTTTGGGGCAATTCCGTCTTGTCGATTAGTTGAAAGCCATGTTTTTCGAAAAAAGCAGGCTTGCGAACGAGACAAAAAACCTTGGGTATGCCCAATTCCTTAGCCTCTTTGAGACAGGCCTGGATAAGCAAAGACCCAATCCTTTGGTTCTGTTCCTGTTCAGCGACAGCCAGAGACCTGATTTCAGCTAAATCAACCCAGGTAACGTGCAATGCGACACAAGCGACAACCTGGTCTCCCTCCTTGACTACAAAGTACTCTCTGATACCCTCATATATATCAGATAAGGCACGAGGTAACATCTCCCCTTTATCAGCAAAATGACTGATCATCCGATGCATGGAGTTAGCATCGCTCACCCTTGCCTTTTCAACTTTTATATCAGCTTTCATTTCTTCCTCCTCCCAGTCTCTGCCAGAGCGAGCTATAAAAGTAGGCTGGCTCGTGAATTCTTAAGAAGCGCGCTACGTGAGGGCTGAGCTTCACTCTGATATTCTGCCCCTCTGATAGTGGCAAATCAACTTGTCCGTCAATGCTAAGTATGACCTTTTCTCTGGGGGCAACCTTCAAATCAACTATGCTCTGCGGAGGCAGTACCAGGGCATGACTCAATCCCAGGTGGCAGGATATTGGTTTGAGGACGATTTCCTTGGATTGAGGATGAAGAATTGGTCCGCCAGATGCCAGGGAATAGCTGGTGCTACCGGTAGCGGTAGCCACAATTATGCCATCAGCGCGGTAAGTGGTTATCGCTGTGCCATCAATTTCTGCTTCTATGTTAACCAGGCGAACTGCCACACTTCGTAGCACCACATCATTCAAAGCATGAAAGCTTTTGTCTTCAATTTGAGCCTCGAGCATAGCCCTTTCCTCGATCCAGCCTTTCCCCTCGAGCAAACCGGGCAAATGAGACAAGACTTCATTGCCGTCTATTTCTGTGATAAATCCCAGCCTGCCCAAGTTTACACCTAAAATGGGCACGTATAGGGGAGTTACGATTCGAGCAACACGGAGGATAGTGCCATCCCCGCCAATACTGAGAATTAGCTCCGTGCCCGCCACTTGGGGTTTAGCTTCATCCTCGTCCCTGGTTGAGCATCGCCACGAAGAGACTCCCCGAGAGGATAGAAACTCTTCCAGTTTCTCAGCTAAGTCTCGGGCTTTCTCCCGTAGGGGGTGATACAGAATACCAATACGCTTCACAGGTGAGCGAAGTGTAGCACTGGCGAATTCTGGCTGTCAAACCGTTTAACATATCCGGGGTAGTAATTCACCGGATAGCATATCCACGATGCGGGAAGGGCCGAACTTTGTTTTCATTACCACCTTCCCCGGGTGCTCGTTGGTTACCTCGCCGATGATGGCAGCATCTCTACCATAGTTATTTTTTTTCATGCGGGCAAGAATCTTATTGGCATCGGCGGGGTCAACTACAGCTACCAGCTTGCCTTCATTTGCCACATAAATGGGGTCCAGTCCCAGGAGCTCGCAGGCAGCTTTGACCTCTTCCTTCACTTGTATCTGAGCCTCTTCTACCACAATGCCCACCTTCGATTGCCGGGCCAATTCGTTGAGCGTGGTTGCTAGCCCACCCCTGGTAGGGTCGCGGAGGCAATGAATACTGGACGAGACCTCCAGCATCTGAGACACCAATTTGTTCAATGGAGCACAGTCGCTTTCCAGAGTCATGGAGAACCTTAGCCCTTCACGCTGACTCATTATAGCGATACCGTGGTCGCCAATGGTGCCACTCAGCAGGACATTATCCCCAGCTCTGGCATTAGCTCCAGAGATATCAACGCCGGGAGAGATTATCCCTACTCCCGAGGTGGTGATAAACAACTTATCAGCTTGCCCTCGGTTTACCACCTTGGTATCCCCAGCGATTATGCTTACCTCGGCTTCTTCAGCAGCTTTCTTTACTGATTGCATTATCCGCTCAAGTTCACTTAAGAGAAAGCCTTCTTCTATGATTGCCGAGAGACTCAAATATAGAGGCCTGGCTCCATTCATAGCTAAGTCGTTCACCGTGCCACAAACAGCTAGCTTGCCTATATCGCCGCCGGGGAAAAAGATGGGATTTACCACGTAGCCATCGGTGGTGAAAGCCAGACGCCCGCTGGCTTCGAAAATGGCTGAGTCATCTAATTTATCCAACGCCGGATTAGCCAGGAAGGGAAGGAATTTTTTCTCCACCAGTTCGTGGCTCAATTTGCCACCACTGCCATGGGCTAAAAGAATGCTATCATCCATAAGCCAGCCCCATATCTACCCTAAAAACCTTACAAATTTTCCAGAGTCCCGTATTGATAATAGGCGGCGCAGGCGCCTTCACTGGAGACCATGCAGGGACCGACAGGGCTTTCCGGCGTGCAGACCTTTCTAAAGAGTTTGCACTCAAGTGGCATAGCTGCGCCACGGATTACATCCCCGCACCGGCATCCCTTGGGCTCCCTCGGTGGTTTCGGGCTCACTGGAAAAGCCTTGTCGGCGTCAAATTGCTCGTATTTTCCTCT
>JAUWQP010000096.1 GCA_030611015.1 Chloroflexota bacterium
AACCAGATTCTGCCCGCGAAGCAGCATCTGAAGTTTCGTATGGGGCATCAGCTTCTTCAAAATGCGGGCCCTCTCCCAGGGGTCCTCATTCAAAAATCGGGTCATAACATCGAACGTAGCCCCTCCCCACACCTCCATAGACCAGAAACCTGCCTTGTCCATCTCAGGAGCAATAGCTTCTAAGTCCTTGGTTCGCACCCGCGTAGCCAGCAAGGACTGGTGCCCATCACGAAAGGTGAGATCAGTAATTTTCACCGCATTTTTGTTGCCAGCCAAATTCATATTACCTCCCACAAATAAACTGTTTCTTACTGCCCCGCGAGCTTGGTTCTTAATCCCTACGGTTCGAATCTTTCAAAGAGGAATATTCTCATGTTTTTTAGGTGTATTGCAGATGTCTTTATTCTGTAACATCTGTAATGCCTTGATTAGCTTGGGGCGTGTCTCTCGAGGGGCAATAATATCATCAATATAGCCCCTGGCTGCTGCCACATAAGGGTTGGCAAACTTATCCCGATATTCTCGAACTAGCCTCTGCTTTGCTTCGTCTGCATTCTCCGATTTCTTGATTTCGTTCCGATAGATAACACTCACGGCCCCCTCAGGGCCCATCACGGCAATTTCCGCTGTAGGCCAGGCATAATTAATATCCCCTCGCAAGCTCTTGCTGCTCATAGCAATATAAGCTCCTCCATAGGCCTTGCGAATGATTATACTGACCTTGGGCACAGTGGCCTCAGCGTAGGCAAAAAGGAGCTTCGCACCATGCCTGATAATACCTCTGAATTCCTGGTCCGTACCTGGCATGTATCCCGGAACATCAACAAACGTAACCAGAGGGATATTGAAGCAATCACAAACACGTACAAATCTGGCTGCTTTATCGCTGGCATCGATATCCAGAACTCCAGCTAAATGCATCGGCTGTTGGGCTAAAATGCCCACACTTTGAGCATCTAAATGAGCAAAACCAACAATAACATTACGGGCAAACTTCTCATGAACTTCCATAAAATCGCCATTGTCGACCACCTTTGTAATAATCCTCTTCATATCATATGGCTGAGTGGAGTTAACCGGAACGATGTTAAGAAATTCCTCATCCACACGATTAGGATCATCGTTTGTATCTGCCAAAGGCGGCCTCTCCTTATAGCTCTGAGGAAGGAAGCCCAATAATTTGCGCACCTGCTGGAAACATTGCTCCTCGGTATCACATACGAAGTGGCAATTGCCACTTCGGGTGGCATTTACAATCGCCCCCCCCAGTTCCTCTCAGCTGACTTCTTCTCCAGTTACTGCTTTGACAACCTCAGGACCGGTGATATAACTTTGTCCCAAATCTTTAACCATGAAGACAAAGTCAGTAATAGCTGGGGAATAAACAGCGCCCCCTGCGGTGGGACCAGCTATTACCGAGATTTGAGGGATACTGCCCGAGTAGAGGGTATTTCGCGTAAAAATCTCACCATAGCCGGCAAGACTATCAGCACCTTCCTGGATACGCGCCCCGCCGGAATCCAACACAGCCACAAAAGGAGCACCATTCCGGGCAGCTAGATCCATTACCTTACAAATCTTTCTAGCGGCTACCTCAGACAACGACCCGCCAAAAACGGTGAAGTCCTGTGCAGAAACAAAGATATGCCGGTTATTTATCTTGCCATAGCCAGTAACCACTGAATCACCAAGAAACTTCCGCTCCGCCATGTCAAAGTCAGTACAGCGATGGGTTACAAAAGGGTCGATTTCTTCAAAAGTCCCCGCATCGAAAAGAAGAGCAATCCGCTCCCTGGCAGTTAGTTTTCCCTTGGCATGTTGTGCCTCAATGCGTTTAAGCCCTCCCCCTCTCTTGGCTTCTTCTCTGGTTTTTTTTAGTTGAGCTAACTCTTTCTCGATTTCCATTTTCTTTTTCAGTCGCTTAGCCTAGACTGATATTCTAATAGTCTCCTCTGTTATAATCAATACCATGCCCAATCACAATGAAGACAAAGCAAAGAAACTTGGCCATACTCACTGCGGTAGGGCAACTTTTCACTGGGGCGAGCGAACCTACATTATGGGGATCGTGAACCTTTCTCCAGATTCCTTCGCTGGTGATGGATTAAGAAATATTGAAGCTGCTGTAGGTCAGGCAAAACGCATGGCTATAGAAGGAGCAGATATACTCGATATTGGTGGCGAATCCACCCGCCCTAGCTCAACTCCGATTTCAGTTGATGAGGAACTTAGCCGTGTAATTCCTGTTCTGGAAAAGCTAGCCGAAGAGGTAACATTGCCATTGAGCATCGATACCTACAAGCTAGAAGTGGCTCGAAAGGCTTTAGATATCGGTGCCAATATGATAAACGATATCTGGGGATTGAAGCAGGAGCCAGAGCTAGCCAAGCTAGCAGCGCAAAGAAAGGCACCTCTTATTTTAATGAGCAATCAGCGTGATATCTCCCCACACCATGATGTTATCTTTCCTGACATTATTACTACGGTTATTGCCGATTTGCACAGAGCTATACAGCAAGCTCTAGCTATGGGTGTGCCTCCGGAGAATATCATCATTGACCCAGGAATTGGCTTCGGCAAAACGCAAGAACAAAACCTGGAAATTATGCGGCGCCTGGAGGAACTCAAGAGGTTAGGCAGGCCCATTCTTTTAGCTAGCTCGCGCAAGTCAATAATAGGCCGTGTACTCAATTCGCCTCCTGAACAGAGTTTAGAAGGAACAATGGCCACTGTAGCTATTGGTATCGCCAAAGGCGTCGATATTGTCCGCGTACATGATGTCAAAGAGATAAGCCGTGTCTGTAAGATGAGCGATGCTATCATGAGAGAGGGGAACCTGCGAAGAGTGTGAGAAATCGATGGGAGGAAGTGTTGCAATGAATAAGAGAAACAAAGTCAAAACGATTGTTTGTCTGGTTGTGGGAACGATTACACTGGCATATTGCGTAGCAACATTAGCCAGCTTGACTGGCATGGTCAGTATGATGCTTCCCTCAGGCGAATATGATCCGATAGCGCTAGCTCGCTCTATGCTTCATCTGGCGTGGGGAACGCTGGCACTTGGATTCCTTTCTGGAATACTTCTATATTGGGGCATATCAGGAATATCAGCATCGTTTAAAAAGAAGAATTAGCCTTGGCAGTGTCAAAGAGTTTAACAAAGGAATAAATTGCCTACTGCTTATCTTTGCCTTGGGTCGAACTTGGGAGACCGTGAGAAAAACCTGATTCGGGCTTTGTCATTGCTTTCCACAGAGGTAAATCTCGATAAAGCTTCGTCCGTTTATGAAACCGAGCCAGTAGGCTATAAAGAACAACCTCTTTTCCTCAATCTGGCATGTCAAGTCACAACCAATTTGAATCCCTGGGAACTCCTCCACTTAGCTAAAGCCATTGAAAATAAAATGGGCAGAATATCCGGCAAGCAAATAAACGCGCCCCGTCCTATTGACATAGATATTCTTTTCTATAACAAGCAAATCATTAATAGTAAGAATTTAACTGTCCCCCACCCCCGTCTAGCAAAACGAGCTTTCGTTCTCATACCACTATCCGAGATTGCTGCAGAGCTAATGCACCCCCAACTTGGCAAGAGTATTGCTGCATTAGTTAACAATGTGAGAGGACAGAGTGGAGTGCGAAAATACAATTAGGAGGTTGCGATGTATCAATTATTTGTAGAAGGACATTTTGATGCTGCACACTATCTGCGACATTACCAGGGCAAGTGTGAGAAGTTGCACGGCCACCGCTTTAAAGTAGTAGTACGTTTAGACACCACAAAGCTCGACCAGGCTGGCTTAGCCTACGACTTTGCCCATATAAAGCGCTTCCTAAGAGAAGCCCTAGCTCCATTTGACCACGCTTGCCTCAACGATGTGCCACCATTTGACGAAACTGAGCCCTCCTGTGAGAATCTTGCCGCTACCATATATAATGGGCTTCAGCCCTGTTTTTTAGGGTCACCAGTAACATTAGCATGCATTGAGGTGTGGGAATCTCCCACAAGCGGAGTCGCTTACTACCCTTGAGCCTTGCCCAGATCTGGCGGCAACAAGTTGGGAATGGCGTCTTCAATGGGATATGAATGCCGACAACTGGAGCAGTACAGGGAGCCACCGATAACTTCCCCAGCCTCCTCCCTATCCACCTTCAGTTGCAAAGGCCCTTTACATACTGGACACACCAGGATTTGCATTAATTCCTTTTTCATCTTAGCTATAGAGGATTATACCAGATAGGCACCACAATAAGTAACCAGGGGAAAATGCTATAATATTTCGCGGGAGGGCAAAATGACAGTTCAGATAAAGAAAACTTACCGAGGTATAAGCCCCGAGATGCTTCATGACGAGATACGAGATCTGGCGCAACAAGAGGGGGTTTTAGTAGGCGAAGCCAAACTGCAAACATATTCACTTCCCAGCGGCTCAACGCAATCTCGTGTCACTCTAGTATTTAAGGCGCAGGCTAAGCAGAAACAGTGTGGCAGCGCACATATTATAGGCTCACCCTCAGGCGAAACTAAAATAATGCTTGACTTCGACGAAACACTCCTGCCCCAGGAGAAAATCACATCCCTTCAAGAAAAAATGGACTTTGTACTCGGCTCATACGAACTTAAGTGGTAATTTATGGAAGAAGCCAGACGGCATTTCCAAAGCCTGAAAACTGTATAATGGAAATTTGACAAATCTTTGGGGATGTGTTAGATTAAGAGTGTCCCAAGTAATCAAACCAGGTGGATGGAGAGGGAGGGAAGAGGCAAGTAAGCGGAAGCTGAAAGGAACTGGGAAGCAAAATTCCTGGTGCAAGGTAGGCGGAAGCTGAAAAGCCAAATAGATAAGCAAAAGGAGAGGTTACTTGGGGCGGTTTTTTGCTCTACCTCAAGGATTCTCAGTTGCCCCTGCAATTCTTGCCAATTGACTCAAAGCCATCTTATATTGCACATCTTTTGACGTCTTTCCTCAGTAACCATAAAGGGGGGATGCCTTTTGGCTCGGGCGATGGAAAGGCAAAATACAAAGCAAACCCATGTGCAACAGAGAGCCTCCTGAGCCTGAGTTCCTTCTGTCAATCCACAGTGCCATCGCTTTGATAGAAATACTCAAATACATGAGCCAACTGCTCAGGGGGAATTTCAGCCCCGCTGTCAGCCACTCTGATTTCAACGCAATCCGTGGTGGATTGGCGACCAATAATATTCATGTGGCCTCCAACGGGGCTATGTTTTAAGGCGTTGTCCAGCAAGTCAATGGTTGGTCATACCCCAGTGCAAACAAAGAAGGCAGGTCAATTTGACCTGCCTTCTCAAATATCGTGGTAGCGGGGGTTGGATTTGAACCAACGACCTCCGGGTTATGAGCCCGACGAGCTACCGCTGCTCTACCCCGCGATGTGAATCTACTCTTAAGAGGTTTTATGCTCAATTTGGTGTAGGTCAAGGCCTCGGCCATTAGTACAGCTTAGCTAAACGGATTACTCCGCTTACACACGCTGCCTATCAAGCAAGTAATCTTCTTGCGGCCTTCTCCGGTTACAAAACCGGTGGGAGATCTTATCTTGGGGTGGGCTTCGCGCTTATATGCTTTCAGCGCTTATCCCTTCCAGACTTGGCTACCCAGCACTGCTGCTGGCGCAACAACTGGCACACCAGAGGTCTGTCCCTCCTGGTCCTCTCGTACTAAGGAGAGCTCCCCTCAAATCTCCGAACGCCCACGACGGATAGAGACCAACCTGTCTCACGACGGTCTGAACCCAGCTCGCGTGCCGCTTTAATGGGCGAACAGCCCAACCCTTGGGACCTTCTCCAGCCCCAGGATGCGACAAGCCGACATCGAGGTGCCAAACCTTGCCGTCGATGTGAACTCTTGGGCAAGATAAGCCTGTTATCCCTAGCGTAGCTTTTATCCGATAAGCCACGGCCTTTCCACACAGCACCGTGGGATCACTTTGCTCGACTTTCGTCTCTGCTCGACTTGTAGGTCTCACAGTCAAGCTCCCTTATGCCAATATACTCAACGCACGGTTTCCATTCGTGCTGAGGGAACCTTTAGACGCCTCCGTTACCTTTTAGGAGGCCACCGCCCCAGTCAAGCTACCCACCAGACCCGGTCCCCATCTTGCGACGGGTTAGAACCAAAACTGAAGAAGAGTGGTATTTCACCGTTGGCTCCACCGAGGCTGACGCCCCAGTTTCTTAGCCTCCCACCTATGCTACACATGCTCAGCCCAAGCTCAGTGCCAAGCTATAGTAAAGCTGCTAGGGTCTTTTTGTCCTGTCGCGGGTAGGGGGCATCTTCGCCCCCATTGCAATTTCACCGAGTCCCTCGTTGAGACAGCGCCCAGATCGTTACACC
>JAUWQP010000089.1 GCA_030611015.1 Chloroflexota bacterium
TCTATTGATGGAAGCAGATTTAATCAAGGAATGGAAAGAACTCTCTGGGACATTAAATAAATATGTAATGATATTATCGCCGGGTGAGGTAATAGTAGGGCGGGCAATCGACATTGATGCTACCGGAGCATTGATAGTAAAGGAGAGGAATGGCTCTTTGAAGAAGGCGCTGGCCGGGGATTGTATTCACTTGAGGGAAAAGGCACCAGAAACTGATAAGGGAGCAGTCAGCCTTCAGTAGGCAGCATTCAATATGAAGCTGATAGCTACATCGTTGTGAGATGCCGCAACTACTCATTGTCACCGTCTATTTTCTCGCCATAATTGGCATAGGGGTGTGGAGTAGGAAAAGGGCAGGAAGCCAAAATGGCTTCTTTGTTGCCCACCGCCGGGGAACTCTGCCTCTTATCACCGGCTCACTTGTAGCCACTGCAATAGGGGGGTCAGCAACCGTGGGGATGGCTGGCCTGGGGTTCAAGCAAGGTTTAACCGGCGCCTGGTGGCTGCTTGTTGGCTCCATCGGCCTCGTGCTTCTGGGGGTTTTCTTTGCCAGGAAAGTAAGAGGTGCTGCGCTTTATACTCTTCCAGAACTGGTAGAAAGGCAGTATGACCGCCGTATGAGTTTGGCGGCTTCTATTCTTATCGTTATCGCTTGGGTGGGGGTGGTGGCAGGACAAATCGTTGCTGCCGGGACAGTTTTATCTATCTTGGGAATAGGTTCTGTTGCTTTCTGGATGACTGTCTTTACTATAGTTGTTGTAGCTTATGCTATTCTGGGGGGCCAGTTCTCGATTATCCGCACCGATGTTTTCCAGGCAGCGATTCTTTTCCTTGGGATTTTTGCCGCTTTAGCGCTGGTTTTCTCACAAGTGGGAGGACTTGATGGGTTGAAAGCCTCTCTACCCCCGGGTTATTTCTCTTTTCCAACAAGCCCCGAGTTCGATTGGAAGATGCTCTTGTCTCTTTTGATTCTCGTCGGAGCGACTTATGTGGTCGGGCCTGATATGTATACTCGACTTTTCTGTGCTAAGGGGGAAAAAACAGCCCAACAATCAGCCATTTTGTCGGCATTTCTTTTCATTCCCCTGGCTTTTGCCATCATTTTTATAGGGATGAGCGCCAAAGTTTTATATCCGGAGATATCTGCCGAAGGAGCCTTTCCTCAGGTAATAACCAGTGTGCTTTCCCCAGGTTTAAGCGGACTGATCCTTGCTGCCCTGGTCGCTGCGCTTATGTCCTCAGCAGATACATGCCTGCTTACCCAGGGTGTCATTTTAACCGAGGATATAATTAAGCGAGTGCACCCTGCGCTTGACGAAAGGAAAACCATTTTGCTAACTCGCTTAAGTCTAGTTGGGTTAGGTCTGGTGGCGTTGGGGCTGGCTTTGGCCTTAAAGGGGGTGATTTCATCCCTTCTTTTCGCTTACACTATATTCACTTGCGGCTTAGTTGTTCCGGTGGTTGCTGGATTTTACAAAGAGAAGCTCAAGGTGACGCCACGAGGTGCCCTGACTGCTCTAATAGGTGGTGGGATAATAGGCTTGTTGGGACAGCTTCCGGGTCTTGATATTCCTCTCAAAGGAGACCTTGGTCTCATAGGTTTTGCTGTAAGTGCTGTTCTCCTTTTCGGAGTGAGCTTCCTCGATTTGAAGAGAGCATCCGTGCGAGGCACAAAGTAACCCGAAGCTTGGACGGGGCCAAGCTCCGCCTATACTAGGATGCCAAAAGCGAAGTCGTTCGGAATGCCAGAAAGGTGAGGACTGGCAATGACAGGCAGGCCTTACGCTGCTATAATAATATCGTGCTGGTTACCATTATTGGTTTGGGACTAATCGGCGGTTCAATAGGATTAGCTTTAAGGCAAGGGAAGGAGCCTGGGTGGGAAATAGTTGGCTGTAGCCGTCGTCAGGAAACTATAGCCAGTGCCCTAAGTTCAGGTGCCATTGAGCGAGGCGAAACCAACTTAAAGAATGCGGTAAAGCGAGCTGATTTTGTCATTATCGCCACACCAGTTCTGACGGTGAAGGAAATCTTCTCCAAGATAGCTCCCCATCTTTCCTCCGGTTGCATTGTCACCGATACCGCCAGCACGAAAGTTCATGTTATGAAATGGGCGGAGACAATACTGCCGCCAACGTTGGACTTCATTGGAGGACATCCCATGGCCGGGAGGGAAACTTACGGCATCCAGGCTGCCAAAGACGACTTATTTCAGGGGTGTACTTATTGTCTCACCCCATCAGAGAAAGCTTCACCAAAATCGATAGATACGGTAACAGGCATAGTCAAGAGGCTTGGGGCCATACCTTTTTTCATTGATGCTCAAGAGCATGACAATTTGGTGGTTGGCATCAGTCATCTCCCTATGTTGCTCTCGGCAGCCCTGGTATCGCTAACCACCAAGAATCCTTCCTGGTCAAAAATGTCTAAACTGGCGGCCTCCGGCTATCATGACCTTAGTCGCCTGGCTTCGGGAAATCCTGAGGTAAATGCGCATATCTGCCTTAGCAACAAGGAAGCTATAGTTAACTGGATAGATAAATTCAGCAAGGAATTGGAGAAGTATCGCCAACTGGTGGCTGAGGGGGATAAGCGCCTGGAACAAGCCTTAACTGAGGCTAACAAAGCGAGACAAGAGTGGCTGAACAATTTGTCGGCTTAAAGTTGTCTTCGGCTAAAGCCGAGACAAGAACCATCAAACCTTGTCCCACGTTAGAAGGGGAGATAATTATACCCGGTGATAAATCTATTTCCCATCGCGCTGTCATCCTGAACAACTTAACCAGAGATGGAGCCAGGATTGATAATTTTGCTCCGGGGAGAGATTGCCTGGCTACAGTCAGGTGTCTCAAAGCTCTGGGGGTGAAAATTGACAGAATGGGGTCGTCGGACTCACATACTCTATTGGTCTCGGGAACCGGCGAAGATGGTCTTAAGGAGGCTAGCAATGTACTTAATGCCGAAAATAGCGCCACCACGATGCGCCTTCTCGGCGGTCTTCTTGCCAGTCAGCCTTTCCTATCTGTCATTACCGGGGATGCCTCTCTTCGTAATCGCCCCATGGACAGGTTGATTGAGCCGCTGAGGTTGATGGGTGCTGATATCTGGGGGAGGGGGCGAGATTCCTTTGCTCCTCTGGTCATTAAGGGAGGAAAGTTAAGGGGAATAGATTTTACCTTGCCTGTTCCCAGTGCTCAGATTAAATCAGCGATTCTACTAGCCGGTCTTTTTGCCAGCAGCAATACTGTCTTATATCAAAAAATCCCTTCCCGAGACCATACGGAAAGGATGCTTAAATGGATGGGAGCCAGTCTGGAAAGCCGGGAAAATTCGATTTCTTTGTTGCCTTTGAGCAACCCCTTAGTTCCTGTCAACCTTCGCGTCCCGGGCGACATCAGTTCAGCAGCCTACTTCCTGGTTGCTGGAGCTATTCATCCTAATGCGAGGTTAGTTATAAAGGATTGTGGAATTAATCCGACACGAACGGGAATCATAGATATTCTCCTGGCTATGGGAGCCAGGTTAAAAATATACAATGAACGTTTGGAAGCAGGTGAACCCTTAGCCGATATTGTGGTAGAATCTAGCGAGTTAACGGGGACAGAGGTCGGTGGTGATACTATCCCTCGCCTCATTGATGAGATTCCCGTGTTAGCAGTAGCTGGTTGTGTTGCTAAGGGGAAAACTATGATCAGAGATGCCGGAGAGCTGAGGGTAAAAGAATCAGACAGGATCGCCACTGTGGTAAGTGAACTTTCCCGCCTGGGGGCTAAAATTGAGCCATTGCCGGACGGCATGGTCATTTATGGCGGCAAACCTTTGACCGGCACAGAGGTTGACAGCCACTTCGATCATCGATTAGCGATGAGCCTGGCAGTAGCCGGTTTGGTAGCCAAAGAAGAAACAGCTGTCAAGCATGCCCAGGTGGCACAGGTGTCATATCCTACCTTCTGGCAAGATTTGCAACAAGCGCTAAGTAATGAATTTTAAGATTTAAGTTAGGAGGCAATATGGCTACGGAATTAGTTCATATCGGTTTTGGAAGTGTCATCGCTGTAAACAGGGCGTTTGCTTTCCTTGCCCTAAATCAACAACCAATCAAGAGATTCATTCGGGAAGCAAGAGAAAAGGGGCTTTTGGTTGACGCCACTCGTGGCAGGAAGGCCAAGACTGCCATTCTTTTTGACACTGGTCATATAATATTGGCTGCCGTGACAGCGGAGACCATTGCTCACAGACTAGCCACTGTCTCCATGCCGTCTGAGGAAAAAGTTGACTTGGGAAGTATCTGCCCAGAGCCTTGAGCCGAAGCTTCGAACAAAGCGAAGAGGTACCAAAAGCTCTCGACCCCTGCTCATCGTTCTTTCGGGTCCTTCGGGAGTAGGCAAGGATGCGGTGCTTGCCAGGATGAGAAAGTTAGGGTGTCCCTTTCACTATGTTATTACTGCTACTACACGCCCTAAGCGTGCCAGAGAGAAGGATGGAATGGATTATCACTTCCTTTCACGGAAAAAATTTCAACAAATGATGGATGGACACCAATTTCTGGAGTGGGCCAATGTCTATGGCAATTACTATGGTGTGCCGAGAGACGAAATTACTTCAGCTTTATCCACAGGAGTAGATACAATAGTCAAAGTGGATGTTCAGGGTGCCGCTAGTATCAAGAAAATCCTGCCCCAAGCAGTATTTATTTTACTCATGCCCCCTTCAGAGGAAGAACTGGGAAAGAGGTTGAGGAAGCGACATAGCGAATCTCCAACAGATTTGGCTCTAAGGCTGGAAAAGGCTCAAGAGGAAATAAAAAGCCTGCCGCTTTTCGATTATGTAATAACATGCCGACAGAATAAGCTTGATGAGGTTGTATCCCAGATAGACGCCATTGTCGCTGCCGAAAAATGCCGCGTCAAGCCCAGGATAGTGCAGCTTTAACTACCGCATTTTTTTGACAATATCCCTACTTGACTTCTACAATAAGCCCAGCATGAGTTTGGCAGGGCAACTTTACAGGCTGCAGCAGATTGACCTGGAGCTTCAAAAGAAGCAACAAGAGCTAAATGAGGTTGAAAATCAGTTAAGCGACAACAAGGCTCTGGTTGCCGCCGAATCCAAACTAGTTTCACAGAATGAACAACTAAGAGACGCGAGGAGAAAGCAAAAGAGCTCTGAATGGGAACTGGAAGACCTTCTAGGAAAAGTCAAACAGATTAACAGCAAGCTCTACAGTGGCACAACCAAGGATGCCAAGGAACTGGTTAACCTTGAGAAAGAAGTTAAAAGCCTTAAGAGCCAGATTAGGACGAAAGAAGATGCCCTCTTAGGATTAATGAGCCAGGTGGAGGAGCTAGAAGTTAAGGCAAAAACTACCGCCGAAGAGCTTGAGCAATTAAAGCGAGAATGGCAGCAGCGGCAAGAGACTTTTGGACAGAAGAAAAGCGAACTTGAAACCGTGCTTGCTAAGCTCAGAAGGGATCGTGATGGACTAGCGCAGCAAAGCGACCGCGAAGCACTCAATACTTATGAGCGACTCAGGCTAACAAGGGGGCAAGCTGTGGTCAAAGTGGAGAAAGGAAGATGTCTGGGATGCCATGTCACCGTGCCTACGAGTCAATGGCAGAAAGTCAAAGCTGGGGATTTAATCCAATGTAATAACTGCAACAGGATATTCTACCTGGAGTAGCTATACAGGATCGTGTTGCCTTCGAAACACTCCCATCCACTCCGACCAGCCGCTGGCCAAATCTACTGTGGATAGGGTAGTCAAGTAAAAGCTTCAAGCGCCAAACAATTCCCATATTTCAAAAGCATTTTGTATTTTGCATTGTTCAGGATTTGGGATTTGGGTGTTAGATTTATGTAGTCAACCATCTAATATGCTAAAATTGAGTTATTAATTAAGGTAAAATGGAATAGGAGGACGAATAGCATCGCAATATCGGTTGCTGTGTAGAAAAGAAATTCCAGGACATTGAACAGGAGTTACCGTCCCAGATGCAGGCGCAGATACGAGCAACCAGAGCCGACATGTTGCCTGTGCCACTGAAGGACTTGGAAAGTGCCTCACCACCTGCTGCGTATGATTGATGCCAATCTAAACCGCTCCAGTGAAGGCTTGCGGGTTCTGGAAGATGTCGCTCGCTTTCTTCTCGACAATACTGAACTGAGCCAGCGGTTAAGGGCTGTACGCCATGATTTAGCCCGGGAGGCCAAACCGCTGAGGATAGGGCTCTTGTCTCAAAGAGATTCCGAACATGATGTGGGGCACCCTTACCCTGTCCCACCAGACGAGAGAGAACTTAATATAAAAACAACCTCACTGCAAGGCTCGCTGGATTTAGTTACAGCCAATGCTAAAAGGGTAGAAGAGTCTCTTCGCGTGGTAGAAGAGCTAGCTAAATTGCCAGAGGTAAGTTCAATGTTGAATTCAGCCAGCTTTGAACAGATGAGGTTTACTGTCTATACCTTAGAGAGAGATTTGATTTCTAGGATATCACGCCGGGACAAAATAGAAAGAATGCTCGGACTTTACGTTATTCTGGACAGGCAATTTCTGGGTGGCAGGGATGAGCTGGACATCGCCAGGCAAATTATTGAGGGCGGTGCCAGGGTAATTCAACTTCGAGACAAGTCCCAATTTTATCAGGACCAAAAGAGAAAACTGCTACTCATAGCGCAAAAGCTCAAGGAGCTTTGTAGTCAAGCGGATGTTCTATTTATAATAAATGATTACCTCGACTTAGCTATGGCTGTTGATGCCGATGGGCTTCACGTTGGACAGGAAGATCTGCCACTGCCTGTAATCCGCAGGGAATTGCCCATAGATAAAATAGTTGGCTGCTCCGTCACGACGCTATCTCAGGCAACAAAAGCCCAAGCTGAAGGAGCGGATTATATTGCCGTAGGCTCTATATTTCCCACGGCGACGAAAAAGGGAGCTACTGTGGTGGGGGTGGATATGCTGAAAGAACTCAAGCGAACAGTATCTACCCCTCTAGTAGCTATTGGCGGCATAAACCAGAATAATATTGGTGAAGTAGTGTCTGCTGGCGCCGATGCTGTAGCTGTGATTAGCGCCGTCCTGGGTGAGGAGGACGTTGGGAGGGCTGTGCAGGAGCTGGTCGCAAAGATGGACTTGGCGAAGGAAGAATGTCAAAGCCAGTAGAAGATCTGAAGGCTATCGCTGCGGAGCTTCGCCCCCACTTCGTGGCTGAGGATGAAGCTCGAGAGAAAGCTTTGCGTAGTTGCCGTCAGGTAATCCGCCACAGTGCTGATGCCATCCGTGCCGTGCATCGCCAGGAGCAGAATAAGGCAAAGGGACTCCTTGACTCAGCTTATGAATTACTTCGAGAGCTAAACCATGACTTGGCCGGACATGGGAGGTTACTTCATTCAGGTTCCGTTCATGACGCTCAAAAAGAGTTCGCTGAAGGATCTATAACCTTAGCTTTGATTACCGGGGAAGGCTTGCCGAAGCCGGGAACACTGGGCGTAAGCAATGCTGCCTACCTTGATGGCTTGGGAGAGTCTGCGGGTGAGTTGCGGAGGTACATATTAGATAGTCTGAGGCGGGGGGACTTTTCCCGTTGCGAGGAGCTACTGACCATAATGGATGAAATCTACGGAATATTGATAACCATGGACTTCCCGGAATTGCTCGCTCATGGCTTGAGGAGAACCACCGACACCATACGGAATATTATTGAAAGAACTCGAGGTGATTTGACGGTATCCTTAAGACAAAAAGATCTAGAAACGAAGCTCGCTGACTTTAGCTAGTCACCCTTGAAAGCCAGCAACCATCTCACCTTTGAACAGTCACAATCCCATCTCTTTGGCTACCACTTCCCTGTAGAAATTAGCGTCGCCGAAGGTAAGCTCTCCAGCCTTGACACGCCTGGTG
>JAUWQP010000023.1 GCA_030611015.1 Chloroflexota bacterium
TGAATACGAAATCGCCGCTGACCGATTCGAAGGCTGTCCTGATCGCCCTGCCTTTCCCTCTGCTTGGTTCGGTGATGACCCGCGCCCCCTTTGCTTCGGCGATCTCCCTGGTCTTATCGGTGCTCCCATTATCAACGACGATGACCTCAGCCCGATACCCCCTCCCTTCCATCTCCTCTATAGGTACCTCATCGATTATTTTTCCGATCGTCTCCTCCTCATTCAGTGCAGGGAATATTATGGAGACCTCTTTCATCGCCTTTTCTCTCATGCTAAGGGTAACTGTATTTTACATAACCGACAGATAAGCTAGCTATAGCCATGATACCATAAACCTTTCTCTCTAGCCAGTGTAATCATCCCGTACATTAGTGACACACAACGCTAGCCAGCTTTCCTGATCGTGCGATAATGTTCCGTTTGTGGCTTGCTAGCAGGAGGCTAAGGTGTACGGCCATCAGTCCTGTGACACGGCTTTGGCAACTTGGGTGCTTCATCGCCAGGTTAAATTATAATAGTAAACGGCGCTTTGTGTCTGTTAGGAGAGTATGTATTCTTGTGTAGGGAATACCTTACACAGATCGGTCGTATTTAAGGGAAGACCTCCCATGGGGTCGACTTTGGCATCTGTAGACGCCTATTATGCGGTGGTATTATTTAATGCGGAATCTAGCTGTTCCAGAGGTATCAAAATGGAAAGACTGTAAGGCTCATCACATAACAGAATAGAATGTTGAGGAGTGCTTGTAAGCTGACCGCGGCCGCTTCAGCCGATTTCCACATCACACAGACATCACACCCACATCACAGATATTGCAAAATAAACCGCTAATTATTACAATAGCATCGGTCGAAGGCCTTAGTGGTGAGTCTTTAACTGGTAGAGATTCGAGTGTGATAAGGGCACGAAGTTAAGGTATCAAAATCAGGGTTTTGGTCTCCTCCAGATACGAGAAATCCCCTCGATAACTATTAATCAAGATGTCTATTGCTCCAATCCGGCACGTTCCTTTCGAGTAAGTTCTTTGTTTACTTATCGGTAGGCCCATAATCACGGGGATAGTGAAAAAAGTTCCGATTTTCCCCCTGCTCGGGGAGTCGATTCTTCTGATTTGAAGAAATTGCTTAATCTCCTTGGGGGAGATTATCGGCCGTGAGTGCTTCAAAGGCGTATCGCTTTTATAGAATCCAGGTCGTTCATATTGAGGACTTGCGCATTCTTGGCGATCCTTTTAATCAGCTTCGAGAGGACTATCCCAGGGCCAATCTCTATGAAGATGGAGACGCCGACCCCTGCCATATATTCCACTGAGGGCTGCCACTGAACACAGTGGCATAGCTGCCGTAGGAGCTCTTTTTTTACCTTATCGACGGTGGTTACCGGCTTAGCCGTGCTGTTGGCCACGATGGGAACTTCGGGGGGGCGAAAGTTAACTTGTGAGATGGCCTGGGCCATGCCTTCAACGGTGGACTGCATCAGGGAGGAATGAAAAGCGCCGCTGACTTCAAGCGGCACCACGCCGACGGCTCCTCTCGATTGGGCCAAGTCTATGGAGCGTTCTATTGCCTCCCTGGTGCCGCTGACCACGGTCTGCCCTGGGCAGTTGATATTGGCAATCTGGGCACCGGTCTCAAAGCATATCTCCTCCACGGATGTCTCATCGAGACCGATGACCGCTGCCATGCCTCCGGGTTTGATCTTGCCTGCCTCCTGCATCAAGCGACCTCGCTCCCTGACAAGGCGAACTGCATCAGCAAATGCAAGGACGTTTGCGGCCACCAGCGCAGTGTACTCACCGATGCTATGTCCGGTGACAAAGACAGGCTTTATCGTACCGTTGACCTCTGAGGTGATTTTTAAGTAGGCGATGCTGACTGTCAGTATTGCTGGCTGGGCATTGACGGTTTCGCGTAGTTCCTCCTCAGGACCCTCGAAGCAAAGCCGTGACAGGGGAAACTGGAGCGCTTGATCGGCCTCCTCGAAGACCTGCCTTGCCTGAGGTGAACTCTGGTAAAGGTCGAAGCCCATCCCGATTGCCTGTGAGCCTTGTCCCGGAAAGACATAAGCAATCTTGGGTATCGGCTTTGTCCCTAAGTCAGCCATGGGCTGTCTCCGTTATTCAGCAGTAACTGAAATCCTCCTGAATTATCCATTCAACTTCGTTTTCGTCTTTGAGGACCGAAACGATGTGATTGTTGTAATGCAATTGCTCGACTCGAAAGAAGCGCTCTCGATAGTTCAGGGCAATATGATTCTCATCGGGAACCGAGATTACGCGACAGGCCTTTAGCCCACCGACGCCGATTCCGATAGCTTTTAGAGCCGCTTCTTTTGCAGTCCAATAGCGAAAAAAGGTATCCCAAGACTTGTCTTCTCCTAAGTCCCATTCTTCGTCGCTCGCCACGAGGCTAAAGATAGATTCGGACCGAGGCTTTATTTCTTCGATATCGATCCCGATCCTTTCCTTGCTGACAACCGCTGTCACGTACTTCGATTTGTGGGAGAGGGACCAATAATTGCCGTCGAATGGGCACGGAACATCGTTTTTGTCTTTCCTTAGCTCTCCAAGTGTTACCCCGCCTTTTTCCGCACTCAATCTTAATGCCTCCCTGGAAATTCTGCTTAGCCTGGCCACCTTTTCTCTTCCGGAGAGCTCATGTCCGACTTCGGCAACTGGCAGGATTACCGGAAATAGAGTCATTGATCTACTCAACCCCTCATTGCCTTATAAATAATATCTTTATCAAAGTAGTTGGTTGCCATCCCGCAATCTACAACGATGCCTTGGGCATTGATTCCACTTGACCGGTCGCTCAAAAGAAAGGCTACCGTATTGGCCACTTCTCTGGTTTCTGTGGCTTTCTTGCGCAGTGTTAGTTGTTCGGCGTAGAGATAGTAGTCCAGGTATCCCGGTATCCCTGCGGATGAAGAGGTTTTAAGCAATCCGGCGTTGACTGAGTTGAACCTGACTTGAGAGAAAGAACTGAATGATTTGGCCAAGAAGCATATGCTTGAATCGAGGGCAGCCTTTACCGGTGCCATAAAACTGTACGGTTCGGCTGCCATTTTGGTGGTTGAGATTGATATGGTAACGACAGAGGCCTTTTCATCCAGGAGGTCTTTAAAAGCATTGGCGATGGCGATTAATGAGTAACATGATATATCAACAGCTTGCAGGAAGTTCCTTCTTTTTGTCTGGTGAAATGGTTTAATTTCCCCTTCGTAATCGGCGAAAGCGATGCAGTGAACGATGCCATGAAGCTTGGGATACTTCTTGGAGACCTCTTCAGCTAGTTTCTTGATTTCGTTTTCCCGCTCGACGTCACATGTGTAAATGTCTGCACCTGGGAAAAGCTTGGAAATGCTTTCTTTGTGTGCCGCAGACTGAACTGAATGGATGACCTTCGCCCTTGCCTCAGAAAGAACCTGGCTGACGAAGAAGGCAACACTCTTCTTATTAGCTACGCCGAAGACAAGGAAGGTTTTACCTGCGATGTCTAGGAAGTCCATATGCCCCCCCTTCACTTCCGACTTTAAATTTCAGACTTCACCACGCTGACGGCAAACTCCACCGTTACGGCCGTCTTCCCGGCAACCGATGCACTGCCTTTCATGAAGGAGGCGTTGCTCACCGTTTCCACGACCTCCGCTTGTAGCTCCAGCAGATCGCCCGGCCTGACGATGTTCTTGAATCTTGCGTTGCTGATACGGGTCAGCACGGGGGTGCCGCCGCCAACACCGCCTAGGATGTTTGATAGTAGAATCCCCGCGGCTTGGAAGATGGATTCACAGATGAGTACCCCGGGCATGATTGGATTCCCAGGGAAGTGCCCCTGGAAAAACGACTCGTCCGATCTCATTTCCCTGGTCGCCTTGATCTTGTTCTCCGTCAACTCTACGATCTTGTCGACGAACAAAAACGGTGGACGATGGGGTATCGCATTTAAAACATCTTCCATTTTACAAACCTCCTGTTACCTCTAGTGTAGAACCGTTGACATATGACGCCTCTTTGGAAGCCAGGAAAAGCACACAAGCCGCAACCTCCTCGGGCTTCCCGAATCTCTTTAAGGGGACCTGGGCTGTATAGGAATCGCGTAGTTCATTAGGAAGGTCCTGAATCAATTCGGTTGCGATAAATCCCGGTGAGACGCAATTGACTGTAATCCCCCTGCGGGCAACTTCCTTGGACAGTGATTTGGTCAGCGCAACCAGGCCTGCCTTTGAGGCGGCATAGTTTGCCTGACCTTCAAAGCCGTACTTTCCGGAAGGTGAGGTTATACTGATAATCCGTCCATATCGTTTGCGCATTAGGCTCATCACCGCAAACTTGCACATGTAAAAGATTCCGCTGAGATTGACATTAAGCACATCATGCCACTCCGATTCTTTCATCATGGCCAGGACAGCATCCTTCCGAATACCTGCATTATTTACAAGAATCTCGAGGCCTTCATATTTCTTGTCTATGTATTCAAAAAACTTTTCAACTTCTTCATATTTAGACACGTCACATATTTGGATATCAATATTCTCAGCGAACTCGCTGGTGTCCTGCTTGAATTGTTCCGTAGCAGCCTCGTTTGAGGCGATAATAACCCGGGCACCAGCCCTCAGAAAACCCTCGACAATGCTTTTGCCTATCCCCCTGACACCGCCGGTTACAATAGCGGTCTGTCCCTTGAAATCGTACATCTGTCACCTCCTGCAAAATGAAATTAGGACCTTAGATACTTGTCAACGTCGTTTGAGGTAATCACTCCATAGTTAGCCGCTCCTAACCAACCGGACATAATAATCCCTACCGACCCGGTATGGAAAAGTCCGGGCATTTCCTCGTGAAGCCCCATGCTGATCTTTAATCCTTCAAATTTGGTACCGAAAGAAGCGCCACGTTCATGGAGAGTATACCTCTGAAACGTTTTTGGGGTGGCAGCTTCTACATAGTCGATTTTCCCTCGGACTCCAGGAATATATTTCTCTAAGGCATCGAGCGTCGATTCGATTAATTCCTGTTTGGAGGTGCGGTATTCTTCCTCGGACAGGCTTGCCCAGTCTTCGTAGTTTGCATTGCTAGAAGAGACAATAGAGTACATGTCAGAGCCGGGTCGGGTTTCCGGATAATAGACAGAGAAAGTCCGGCTGGTGATATCCCTGCTGCAAAGCATGGTGGAGTCGAATTTCTCCGCCACCGAGGTGAAAAGCAAATCCCCTATGTAGTCGATCGTTTCACCCTTCTTGATTCCCATATAAACCTGGCAACTACTGTTGTTGAGACGTACCTTTTTTGCTTCTTCGATGAAGCTTCCGGAAAAGTGCTCGTCACCGACTAATTTATGAATGGTTGATTTCAAATTACCGTTGGAGACAGCAGCCTGACACTTGATCATCTTCCCATTGGAGATTACGCCCGCTACTTTTTGGTCTGCGATGACAATCTTTTCCACCGGGCACTTAGTTCGAATATCGACACCGTTTCTCATAAGCTCATCCTGCATCTTGCCGATAAACTTGTCAGTTCCGCCTCTAACGGTATAAACGCCTTTGCTCATAAAATTTGAAAACACGATTCCATAGCTTATCGCCGGGTCATCCAGGGTTGATCCGTTAGCATAGGTGATCGGTTCCATTAACATGCGGACAACGTCGTCATGGTCAGGGAAGAACTTCTCAAAAAGCTCTCTGGTTGTCATGGTTTGATCGTCATAGAAGTTCATATCCCTGGATGTGTTGAAAAAGCCCTCGATATTCTCTTGGGGTATTTTGAACTGCTCCCGCAGGATGCGTGTGAAATCCTCCCTGTCGAAGGTTGTGGTAAAGGAGAACTGGGGGTTGTCAAACCTGATTCCCTTTAGTTGAACGATCATGTCAGCAATTTCAGGGGTCCAGTATTTACGGCAGGTCTTAATCATGCCGACCGGAAATCCGTGCAGGGAGATATCGAAGATGTGCCCCCCCTTCCTCTTGAACCAGGTAGCCAGTCCACCGAGCTGATAGTGCTGTTCCAAAAGTAAAACTGAATGGCCGTCTTTGGCTAGCATATTGGCACAAGTCAGGCCCGCCAATCCGCTGCCGATGACGATGGCATCATATTCTGGCTTTGTATCCTTCAAGCGGTCGCTCATCAGCAACCTTCCTTCTGCTTAGCCCTTCTGCAACACGTGGAGATTTGCCATGGAGACCCCGCTGAGCATTGCCCCGACGATCCCCAGAAACCCCTGGTCTGTCCCGCAAATAAACAGGTTCTCCAGATGTGTTCTTCCTGTCTTGATTTTGTTTGGAGTCCCATATACTGCGCCGTTCAAGTGACCCGTGAATCTGTGAATCGTCTTTGGAGTGAAGACATCTGTGTAAACGATTGAGTCACGGAAATCTGGCACGAATTTTACCACCTCTTTAAGCGAGGTTTCAAGCCAGGCAGCTTTTTGTGCTTTATATTCTTCCTGCTCCAACTTGTTCCAGAGTTCGAAATTAGCCATGTTGGTTACCCTGATCATGGCTTCAGGCAGTGGGCTTTCGAAATGAAAATTATTAGGGCAGCATATAACACCGCTCGAAACATCAACCAAATCCTCTGGTTTTCTATAATTGAATCTATTAGAATTATTGAAAAAGGTGATCGTTGTGTCATGGCCCGTTTCGGCAGGTTCTTTGTCTAAAACCATAATAAACTCTACGAATGAAAGTTGTCCCACGTCATGCTTGACTCTCACAGGATTGTAATCGGATAGAAGCCTCATGGTCTCAACATAACCGGCCGATGATATTATATTATCGGCCGTCAGCACTTCGCCATTATCGAGTAATATCGACTCAGCCTTGCCGTTTTCAACTTCAATGCTTTGCACTCCGCACTTTAACCTTAATTCACCGCCGTGCCCCTTATATTTCTTGACCAGTACATCAAGGATCTGCCGAACCCCGGCTTGGGGCCTGGCAAAACCTTCGCAGAAGATGCTATTGAACATGATAACGAACTGCCCGAATTCCATGTCATTTTCATGGGCATTGCCGTAGAACATGAGCGGGCAAAAGATCATATCAATAAGGAGCGGGTCGGGAATAATCGAGCTTACAACTTGGCGAGCCGAGATTGGTTTTGCATCCAGGGCCAATGCATCATATTCAGAAATAGTTTTAAGCAGCTTTTGTAAGTTGTCGGCTTGCGCTGGAAAATTCTCGCCTACCTCCTGGACAAAAAAGTCTAAGTCGTTATTGAATCTGAGGGTTTTCTCGGGGAATTTGACAGCTGATATCCGTTGCTGGCAGAGGGCAAAATCTTCAAATTTTAACTTTAGCTGTCGCAGCAACTTTGGCAGTGGCGTTGATTTGGTACCCTGGGGCACATAATTGGTCATTGCATGAAGACCAACATCAAATTTATGTCCGTCCCGGCTATAGAATGAATTTAATCCCCCGACACGATGATGTTTTTCGAGGATGCAAACCCTTTTATCGTAATAGGCCAATCTAATGCCAGCGGCGAGCCCGGACATTCCTGCGCCTATAATGAGAACGTCGTAACTCATAGCTAGACTCTATAGAGAGATTTCTCCCCTGTTTAGTAAGGGGAGAACATTAGGTAAGCCTTCGATTCTTCGGTGAAATGAGGTGGAAGGACATACCTGGTTCGCCAGCATCTATTGGCTAAATATCTTTCATGAGTGGCTCCAAATAAGCCACAGAGCTGTCCAATGTAGATAATTCCATGTAGTCGTCTTCAGGCACAATGATACCATATCGTTTTCGCAACTCCATGATGATGTCAAGGAAATCCATCGAGTCCATTTCGATTTGGTCTCGTATGCGGACATCACCCTTCAGACCGCTCAGATCTTCATCCGGTACAATTTCATGGATGACCTCTAAAATCATGGCTCTAATCTCTTCTGCTTTCATATACCTCTTTCCTTCTAGTCTTGCTAAATAGCTCCCTCAATATTATTCTTCGAATCTTTTAACGATGAGTGTAGAATTGATGCCCAACATTCCGAAAGAGTTATTCAAGATATAGTCGACCTTGTCGACCTTTTTAGGTTGGTTAATTACAAGGTTCTTCAAAGCACACTCAGGGTCCAGATTGTCCACGTTGATCGTCTGGTGAACGATGCGGTCTTCGAAGGAGGGCAGATTACCTACTAATTCTAAAGCGCCAGCAGCGCCCATGGTATGGCCAATATAACTCTTGGTGTTGTTTATATACGAATTTGAATTATTCCCAAAGACTTCTCTCATTGCCTGACATTCCGCCTTATCCCCTTCTAGGGTTGCGGTGGCGTGGGTGTTGATAATATCGATGTCGCTCGCTGATATGCCAGCTTTTTTAAGAGCAAGGTTTATACACTCAACCTGCCTTTCCGGGTTGGGAAGAATGTAATCAAATGCATCTGAGTTAATGGAATATCCCACGATTTCGCCGTAAATCTTAGCGCCTCTTTCAAGTGCAGCACTCAATCTTTCCAGAACGCAAATACAGCCGCCCTCGGAAACAACAATACCGGTTCGATCTCTATCGAAAGGGCGGGATGCTTTCTGGGGGTCGGGATGTCTTGCCAGCGCACCTTCGTTTTTAAAGGCGGCAAAAACACCGAATGTCCGGGGGGTCTCGGAGACCCCGCCAGCCAGGGCTAAATCTATTTCATCCAGCAGCAACATCTGTAGACCTTGTATGAGTCCAATGTTGCCGGCAGCGCAAGCTGCTCCCAAGGTGTAGTGCGGGCCAGTAATCCCCATATTTAAGGTGACTTCGCCGGCTGGACTGTTGGCCACCGTTCTTGGGTTATGGTGGTGTGACCAAAAATCTACATTGTAGTCATATTGCTTGATGTTATAAACCTCATTTTCTGTTTCCACGTTACCGTGCTCGGTAATCCCCAGATAGATGCCAATTCTCGATTTATCAACAGAAGCAAGATCCAGTTTCGCATCGGCGATTGCCTCATGAGCGCAGTATATCGCAATAGACCCCGCTCGCGTTCCACGGCGCAGCTCCTTTTTCCTCTGATATATCAGTGGGTCAAAATCACACAGACCAGCTATGACTTCGCCCATGTAGTGGGTCTCGATTTTCCCTATTCCGGATTTGCCAGCAAGCAAGTTCTGCCGAAACTCTGCAAGATTGTTTCCGTTTGGTGCCGTCAGCCCAATCCCAGTTATTACTATTCGTGTTTCATTATACATCTTGTTGGCGGTTACCTTAACTGTGGGGTTCTCACGCTACCATGTCATACCGAGCATAATAGAAGATAGGCCGCTGCCGATTCCCAGCATCGCAACCTTATCGCCAGGATCAAGGTGGCCCTCATCAAGTGCTATGGCAAGCGTAATGGGAAGGGAAACTGGCCCCACGTTGCCTAAATATTCCACACTGGAAAAGCCCTTCGATTCATCCAGCCTCAGGGTGTCGAATAATAGCTCTTGATGGACAGCCGTAACCTGATGGCAGAAAACCTTATCTACATCTGAGTTGTGCCATCGCAGCTCCTTTCCCAAGGCCTCCCATGTTTCGCTCGCTAATACTAGGCCATTTTTCAGAATTCCTACGGAGTCCGTACTCATGCTGGGACGGGTATTCGGGTCGAAGAAATAGGTGTCATTCTCGATGCGACAAAGATCGTGGTGTTCTGAAGCAGTGCGTATCGTTCCACCTATAATCTTATGGCCGCATTTCGACAGGGAGGAGTGAGTTAGCACCACCGCTACTGCTCCGGACCCCAGGGTCAGCGAGGCGAAGGAGCGTTTAAGCTGGGCCCTGGTTATGTCAGGGTCTTGTAAGATTTCATCTATCGTTATATCAGTAATGTGCCTGCTGCTCTCGCTGGCAACCACAATTCCTGCTTTTACCTGGCCTAATTCGATCATATTTGCCAAGGTTACCATACCGTTGACGAAGCCCAAACAGGCGTTTGAGATGTCGAAGATAGTGGCTGTGGGAGGCAGACCCAAAGAATCATGGACCAGGAAGGCCGTCGCTGGCTCTAAAAAATCGCGACTCAGCGAAGTATGAAGGAGACATTCAATATCCCCCTTGTCTATTTTCGAATTAGCGATGGCCTTTTCCGCTGCTATTGTGCTGGTCTGGCTTGGTGGTATTCCATTATTCCAGAATCGCCGCTCGCGGATTCCGGTCATCATTTCGAGGCGACCGAAGGCAAGGTTAAATCTATCGTATACCGGGGTTAATCTTTCCTCCAGACTCAACGATGTGATGACATTCTCTGGGAGCTTGTATCCAAAAGCCTCTATGTGGACATTTCTGTACAGCATTTCAATAAATCCTCTATGGACCTGCTACTATGATGAGAACACGCGTATCATCAGATTCACGAGCATTTTATGCCCCCGGTCTCTACTGCGACACAATAGCAGTACCTGGCACAGCACAATGGTTGGAAGCGTTAAGGGAAAATAGTTGGATTACTCTTTGCGAGATTTACTCTGCCCTCTCGATAGCAATGTCGGGATATGGAACTTCGTCTTGACATTTGACCAGTCCTCAGCGGACTCTGGGGGAATTATCCTGTCCGGAATATACTTATATACCCCAGCAATGACAGCGGAAATCTTTCTCGAACTCGCTGCGGTGTCCGGAACATACCTATCTGCTGCGGTAATCAAAGAAGAGCGTACCTTTGGAGGAATTATATCCAGCCCACTGACGATCCCATTGATCGCCTCACGTGGTACACGCTTATCTAATGTATTCATGAAAAGGAGCAGCAGCCTATCCGGTACATATCTGTCCACTGCCTTTACCTCTAGCGATATTAGCCTATCTGAGACAAAGCGAACCGGCGGTTCAAAGCGATACATTTTTCTGGTCAGCGAAATCGTTCTATCTAAGATAAATTTAGCTGGCGGTGCATAGGTGGGCTTTTTCCGCTTTGACAACATGTCTCTCCCTCCGGCACGAATATACTGCAATTTAGTTATAATATGGCATTCCGTGCAACGTATAATTATCACATCTTAAGGTGTGTTTGTCAAGGGCAGACTACTTAACTTTGCTTTACTTTCCCTACCCTCATTAATTATTCCCAACCGCCAACCGAAGGTTACCATGAATGAAGCAGTAATGTCGGTTTGGGATCGTTCAAGCATTACCAGTTATTACCACGTGAGGTGCAAAGGCTCACAGCACGACTGCCCGTGCATAAATACGTTGGGCATTATTGTGGTAAAGCCTTTGCCCGATTAATTCGTCGGCATTTTTACTGCACCTGATACCGAAAGGGTAACTTTCATATGTAAGGCTGCTCACAAGCAGATCGAGCCCAAGGAGCAGTGAATTCAGCGGTCAAATGAAGTCGATGATTGCTTTTAATGCTGTGTTGGTTGGGCGGGATAGAGTTTTCATGTGCGGCGAGGTGGAGCCCATTATCAACTGTGGGATGCCACTTGGTACCTCTCATATGTGGCCTGGTTGCATATGCACTGGGCCACCGTGGACCTTTACAGGAGTACTACCCCATTGATCGCTGATCACATCTTCGCTGACGGGGTCGTTAGCTCCGGGCTGTTTTGAGTAGCTCCTGCCTTGGAGTTCTCTCCATCCGTTGCGGGGTGGGATAGGTAGGAGTCCTTAATCTCAGAAGACCGTGCATTTTTCACATATTGATATTTGCTCGTGGCAAATGAACCAAGCCCGCGATTTAATGAATAAGCAATAGCAGTCACAGGTAAGTTTCTTGTCTGGATAAACGAATTGAAGGCTCTCTTTAAAGATGTTACTTTTGAGGTAGTGTGTTCATAAATTTGGTACACACCCTCTTCCAGTTCATCAGGGGTCATGTACTTAGGCCTGAAAACAGCCTCTGCCGTATCATAATGCTTCCAATCATCAGGATAATTAGTAACTAGTAACCTTCCTTCAGATCTCAGTCTCGCATATAGTCTTGTACCTGGAAGAGGAGTTAAGATTGTTATTGTGGCTGAATCGATCTTTGAATCCAGGATGAACTCTATCGTTCTCTGAAATATATCTTGCCTGTCTCCATCATTACCGCAAATGAATGCTCCATGTACTCCCATGCCATGGTCATGTATTCTCTTGATTACATCTTTATAGTGTCTTACACCTAACTTTAAGTTTCTCGCTTTGTGCATAGCTTCAAGTGATTCTTCATTTACGGATTCAAAACCGATGAACACTCCCAGACAGCCAGCTTTTTTGGCCCACTTTAATACTTTTGGGTTGTTTCCAAAATCAATTCCTACTTGGGAAACCCATCGCTTTTTCAACGCTCTGTCTACCATCCCTCGGAACAACTGAATTGCCCTTTGTTCCGCTTTTTTTCCGTAGTTTAAAATATTATCATCCGAAAAAAAGACATCCCTGCAATTCAAGCCTTCTAATTCATCCAGCACCTCTTCCACAGGTCTTTGTCTGTACGTACGACCATTAAAAGCTGTTACAGAACAAAACTCGCAATCCATAGGGCAGCCTCTCGCTGTTTGCACAGAAGCTTTGAGTCTATATCTATTAGAGTAGAGGTCATTTCTGGGTACAACAAGATTTTCTAAGGGAATACGCTCTCCTCTATAAAATCGTTTTAAATCATTATTTGCGAAATCATGGAGTAAACTTTGCCAAACAGATTCTGCTTCTCCTATCACAACAGAATCAACAAATTGCATGGCTTCCTCATGTAGCATAGAGGCATGAATGCCGCCCATTACCGTTTTAATGCCCTTTTGTCTGTACTGTTCAGATATCTCGTACGCCCTGTGAGCATTGCTGGTCATAGCAGTTATACCTATCAAATCAGCATCTTCAAAAGTCAAAGGCTCAACATTCTCATCAACTATTTGTATATCCCAATCAGGGGGAGTCAAAGCGGCCAGATAGGCCAAACTTGGAGGTGGAAAGGTAAAAAACAGGCCGACGCTAGCTGCATTTAACTTGTCTTCATTACCTGGATTAATCAACAGCAATTTCTTGGCCATTATTCCCTCCATTAGGGTTATGTATTATTTAAAGAAAGGGGGTTGAACTGGGATTTCCAATTTCAACCGCTAGAGGCCCAGCTCGGTGATTATCAACAGCCCTGGTTAATGTTAAGTGGTAAAGCCTTGCTCGAAACTACATGGATTCGATCTTCCTCCCCTCCGTTGCGTTATTGGCTATACTTAGAGATACTGAGAAAACAGGGCTTATGCTGTTAGCTAATTGATTGCCCCCATGTCTGTTACAGAGGTCTGCCTCTCAGCGGGAGCACAGCGAAAACCGGAAAACAGAGTGTTAGTGAGCGCTACCTATCTCCGCCTCGCATCTCTCTCCATCCGTGGCGGGGTGCGATAGAGAAGCGTCCTTATCCCCGCAAGCCCTTTGATTTTTCACACATTGATATTTGCTCGTCGCAAATGAACCAAGCCCGCGATTCAATGAATAAGCGATAGCAGTCACAGGTAAGTTTCTTGTCCGGATAAACGAATTGAAGGCTCTTCTTAGCGATGTTACCGTTGAGGTAGTGTGTTTATAAACCTGGTAAACACCTTCTTCCAATTCATCAGGGGTCATGTGCATAGGCCTAAACACGGTATGGGCGTAATCATAAAGCTTCCAATCCTCAGGATAATTCGTATGCAATAATCTTCCTTCCTGTTCTAGCCTTCTATACAATCTCGTTCCAGGAAGAGGCGTCAAGATTGTATACGAGGCTGAATCGATCTTTGAATCCAAGATAAACTCTATTGTTCGCTGAAACACATCCTTCCTCTCCCCATCACTACCCAAAATAAATTGCCCATATACCCCTATTCCATAGCCGTGTATTCTCTTGATTACCGCTCTATAGTTTCTTACACCTATATTAAGATTCCTAGCCTTACGCATAGACCGGAGTGATTCTTCATTTATAGATTCAAAACCGATAAGTACTGCCATACAACCAGATTTCTGGGCCCAATTCAATACTTCTGGGTTGTTGCCAAAATCGATTCCTAGTTGAGAAATCCATCGTTTATTCAGCCCTCTCTCTTTCATCCCTCTGAGCATCTGTATTGCCCTTTGTTCCGCTTTTTTCCCGTGCCCCAGAATGTCATCATCTAAAAAAAAGAACTCCTTGCAATTCAGGGCTTCTAATTCATCCAGCACCTCTTCTACAGGTCTTTGTCTGTACGTTCGACCGTTAAAAGCGGTTACAGCACAAAACTCACAATCCATAGGGCAGCCTCTCGATGTTTGCACAGAGGCTTTGAGTCTATATCTATCAGAAAGGAGGTCATTTCTGGGTCTAACAAGATTATCTAAAGAAATGCGCTCCCCTCTATAAAACCGTTTCAATTCATTATTTTCAAAATCATGGAGTAAACTCTGCCAAACAGATTCTGCCTCGCCTATCACTATGGAATCGGTGAATTGTATAGCTTCATTAGGCAACATAGAAACGTGAACGCCGCCCATCACCGTCTTAATTCCCTTTTGCCTGTACCGTTCAGATATCTCATACGCTCGAGTTACATTGCTGGTCATAGCAGTGATGCCTACCAGGTCAGCATCCTCAAAAGTTATGGGCTCAATATTGTCATCAACTATCCTTATGTCCCAGTCAGAGGGGGCCAAAGCGGCCAAATAGGCCAAACCTGGGGGTGGGAAGGTGAAAAAAATACCAACGCTGGCTGCATTTAACCTATCTTCACTACATGGATTAATTAGTAGCAATTTCTTAGCCATTGTTCCCTCCAGGGTTGTGTATTTTTAAGAAGGCTTTCAACCGGGATTTCCCAGAGCAACTACCGTTTCAGTATTTAACCCCTGCTCGCTGGTCGGAGTAGACTACAAAGTAGGAGCACGGACTCAGGACATAATCATCTAGGAGATTCGGGGAAGAATGGCTCCGGATAAAACCTACAACTTTTCTCTACAGATGTCAATATGGTGTAATCATCCATATGATTAGTGACATCTACTGGTACTGGGACTTGGGTGATGATCATAGTAGCATGTATCAGAACCCGAGCAGCTACTATAGTCGCAATGGTGACTTTACAGCAACTCTCGCCGTCAGTGCGCTAGGTTGTCCCGGTGGTGTAACCAAGACCAGGTACCAGTATATCTATCTCACTAGGTACCCACTGATGGGGATAAAGATAAGCGCCAGTGTGGCGCCAATCTATGGGTGCGATTTATCTCAGTTTCCCTTTACCTTTCCTGCATTGCTCTCAAACACTCACCGAAGGTTGTATGAATGAAACAATTAACGGCGGTTTGAGATCGCCTAATTAACGCCAGTTATTCCTACGTGAGGTGTAAAAGTCTCCTCAGATTACGCCTATTGCCAGATTACGCCTGCCGCCCACAGGATTGCGAGAATTATTAGGACTGTTGGCCCAAATAGCACAGCAAGCAGAATTGGTACCGTAATACCTAACTGCACGCAGGTTACCAGTGCCTCTATGAAGTCTTTTATGAAGCTTTTCATTGAATCACCCCTAATCATTTCTCAGAACATCTTTTATAGCGAGCAGTGAACTGAATGCCACTTACGACGCTTGTCTGTGATATGTATGATACCACAAGCGGCTTCATGTATGCTAGAGTGGAGATTGTCTACTAATGCCAGTCATTCCCACCCACGGGCGCTTTACTCCCGGATCATCGGGGGTGTGGGGAGATAGCTGCCAGAGCTATATCATGGGGGGAGGGGATACATTGCTAAAGAATCTCACGATTTGGGCCTTGCATCTGGGTCTCAAATAGAAAGGATAGGGGAAGGGAGGAGAGAAGGGGACAATGGTAAACCGACGCCGTCAATTGGCGGGCTGGAAGTTTTGCACGGCGATCTGAGCGGGTGAACAACAGAGAGTTTGTTCACATTTGGCTTCCGCACACGTCCATTGTCATGGCATCTGCCTTATTCTCTCCATAATCACTGTAGTCGATTGCCCTGAATAGTATCTGGTTCGTGCCTCTTTCTTGCCGATGCTTCTAATGTAGGCATCAGCAGGGAAATCATTGTCCTAGAAATCGCCGTGAACCAGAATGTCCACATCCAGCTTTTTCCGGTTCTCTGTCGGACCAACACCATCCAATCTCACCACTTCGTCCACGCATCTGGGATTCGCATCCAGCTCCAACCTTTCCTTGAAAAGTATGACAGGTCGGCGTTTGTAGTCAGTAATCCCCTTATCAGCTATCACACTCATGATGAGATAATCACCAAGAGCTCTGGCTTGTTGTAAATCATGAAGATGTCCAATGTGCACTGAATCTCCAACAACATAAATATAGACTACTCGATCAGCCTGCTTTTTCGCTGCCAAATAGCCCCTTCTTTCGTGTTCTTATATAGACAAACATGACAAGAGCGACTATGACAAACGAGACAGCAGCCCAGAAATAGAATACCGATGTCCAACTGCCAGTTTGATCTAGCAGGAATGGAACCAGGACTCCAATCGCTATCGCCCCAATATATCCCCAGCCATCGATAAAGCCAGCAGCAGCAGCAACTAGCTTATGTTCATGGAATCTAGTGGGAAAAGTCGTTACCAGGAATACATGCGGGCCATAAAGGAAAAAGCCACTCAGCAGCAGTACGGCAAACATCGCCATACCGCTCAAACCCGGGAGGAGTAGAAACATTGAACCAAGCCCAAGTAAATATAATACAGATAAGACATCCTTCGGAGCCTTGAACCTGGTGTACATTAGAGTTCCAACGACGCCCGCTATTGGTATCAGGAAGATGTTCAGACCAACTTCCTCAATCGGCATAGTGAATTCTCGATACAAGTATGTTGGAATCCATATGATCACACCGTACCGCACCATGTTCAGCAGACACAAAGAAAGACCGCTAATGAATATTGGCCAGCTCAACGTGAGTCTGACTTGCTTCCCTATCTTTCTGGGCTTGACTTCCAGATGATAACGGCTCGCAAGGAGAGTCACTGCCCTAACCATCATCACAACGGTTGCTACCCAAAAACCTGCCTGCCAACCAAAATGACCAACAGCGAAAGCACAGACTATCCAAGCAACTGAATTGCCAACCTGATACGCTGTCCCCAAGACAGTAGAGTATTTCTCTGGATCCTTTGAGGTTTCAGCATTAGCCCTAACTGTTGAGGACCACCCCATTGACTGAAAGCCACCATCAATCATTTCGCCAACCAATAAAGCCCAAAAGAAGCCAGCAGAGAAACCTAGTGTCAAGTTCACGATGGCAGACCCAAGCAGCCCGATTCCTATGTAGATAAATGGATTGAACCTCTCAGAGATCTGACCATGCAGAAACTGGCCAATGGCATATGTCGCCATGAACCCGCTAGATACGAGCCCAACATTGTATAGCGACAGATCTCCATACGTCGCGAGCAACACAGGGACCACAATAGAAAGGTTAACTCTCCCAAAATAGAACGTTGCATACGATGACCAGATATTCCAAAACACACGTGTCAATATTCAACCCCTATTGTTTTGTTGAGTGGATTAATCGAATCTCCATACCTCACCTTATTCACATCACCCTTAGTTGTTATATGAAACCACGAATGGCTTATTACATGACACATGCCACAGCGCTCCATTAACAATTCTCCCCTTTTATCCGCTTTATGCGCCAAATAGTCTTCGGGCTCGTTCTAAGTCTTGCGGGGTGTCGATTTCCATCCAGCCGCCCTCGATGTCAATGCTTTGCACCAGCGACCCGTTATCCACCAGCTCCTGTAGCATGTCAGTCATATATGCCTTCTCCAAGGAGGCTGCGTTATGAAAGGGAGCAGCGGGATGCTCTTCCGCCACCCGATGATAGGCTGTTCTCATTACCTCAGCCCCGGACTTGGTGAACTTGGCAAGGCCGATGAACTCCCCGTGAGCTTCTTCGGGGTGGACAATTCCTTTACCGATTTTTACCACCTTGCCATTTTCAACCTTGACCAGCTCAGCCTCGGAGATGGGGTGCAGGTCACGCCCTTCATACGTTTGAATCCAGTTAATGTCCACTGTCAGAGCAATGTCCGCCTCGCTTTCGATGAGTCTTGTCACAATCTCTCTGCTGTAGATGATATCTGAATATGCAAAGATGAAATCGTCGTTCATTTCACCCTCGGCGTAGAATAAAGACCTGAGGATATTGTTTTCTCTATAGTTAGGGTTCTCGTAATATGTTATGTTAGGATAGTCAATTAGATGGCTGCAATAACCCCTTACCACTGCAATCTTCTCAATCCCGTTTTCTCTCAGCGCCTCCAACGCTCTTTCAAGAATGGTCTTGCCACCAACCTCTAAAAGGCATTTTGGCATTTCATTGGTCAGAGGGTTAAGTCGGCTGCCGGGGCCGGCAGCCACAATAATAGCCTTCATGATATCTCCTGACGATTGTGGTTAATCTGTCTTTAATATGGAGTGCAAGTGCCTGCTCACCCTGTCAAAATCCTCAACAGTGTCGATCTCGGCCCAACCGCCGTGGATATCAATGTGACACACTGGATATCCCTGGTCCATAAGCTCTTGGATCAGGTCGGTGAAATTGGCCTTATCTACCGAGGGCGATGTGTGAAAGACTCTATCCTTGTAATTCTGAATAGCCCACTCGTGGATCGCCTTTAGGCTATCAGCACCATCTCTGCTGAATTTGGCCAGCCCGATGAACTCACCGTGAGCTTCACCGGGAGGTATGATATTCCTTCCAATCTGGGTTATTCGGTCGCCTTCAACCCTGACCAACTCAGCCTGGGAAACTGGGTGCCGGGGACGCTGATGGTAGTGGTCTTCCCAGTCGGTGTCGACAACGAGTGAGATGTCAGACTGATCACGTAGTAACAGCTCAAGCACTTCCTTGGTATACAGGATATCCGAGTAACAAAATATGAACTCATGGTCCATCTCATCCTTCGCATGGAACAAGGACCTTAAGATGCCAGTATTATGGTAGTCTCTGTTTTCGTAGTATCGTATCGTGGGGTACTTGATCTTGTCTCCCCGGTATCCACGCACCACCGCAATGTCATGTATGCCACATGCCCTGAGATTTTCTAGCTCTCTGCTGAGTATTGTCTTGTTCCCGATCTCCAGCAGGCACTCTGGCTTGTCCTTTGTAAGCGGGAGCAGGAGATTACTTTCGCCGGCAGCTACGATGATCGCCTTGACCTTCGGGTATCTCCCCGGCGAGCGGAGGTCGAGTCCCTGCTGGGATAGTTCGGCTAGATAAGCCTCCCAGATTTCCTGCCCATGCCTTTCGAGGATAGCATCTGCCATTCTGTCTGCTATCTTTTCAGTGAGGTGGTTTAAGATTTTTCGATGCAGTTCTCTACCGGTCAAGGCAGTTCCCATATCGTCCGCCAATCTATAGGCTCCGTGGCGCAGACGTTTATGCCCGGCCAGACCTTGGGCGGTCTTAAAAGTGGCTCCACAGATTTCACAGCGTATCATGAGCACTGAGTATTATACTGAGTTACTGGGCGCATGTCAAGAGTCGTACCCTAAACATAGTGCGACCCTGTCCGAATGAAGTAGGGAAAGGTTTGTTACACAGCAGATAGCCAAACTGCCAGAGTGGGAAGAGAATCTATTGCTCGCAGTTGGATCAATTGTTTGAAGCACTTGACAAATGGCTGTGAATCGTGTACCAAAGAAGCACCAGAGATCATGTTGATATTTACGGGCAATCTAATCGTAATTATTTACTATGCTTCCGCTAAGAAGCAGGTCCATAGAACGGGTATGGCTGTAGCCGAATGAAAAGCGGCACCCATAGTGCCATCGCTAAGCCGCATTTATTTAGGCTAATCCATCGTGACCGGTGAGGAACCAGAGGTCAACGTGGAAAAAGTATTTTGCGGAAATTCTATCACGAGCCCAGGAGAAATCCAGTCAATCTAAGGAAGAGGGAGTCACGATGAAATTCTTCACCCGCTTGATAATGGTGCCTGTTGCCCCTGCTTTATTCTATTTGACCTTCCCTGAGACGGCAAATACCTGTCTCGATCAGGGAGCCGGCAGTACCATTATTCAAGTGCTTGTAGCTGTCCTGGTAGGAGGATTATTTGCAGCTAACCATTTCAAGCACAGGATTAGCAGCCTTTACAACAACCTACGCTCCAGAGGCAAAGAAGGAGAAGCATCTAAAGACTAGAGTGTTATCTATTTGTTAATTTGTAAATGCTCCGTACAAAAGCAATATACTTGCTTGCATAAAATAGCAACAGCAGGAAGGTTACTAGAAGAAGTATTTCTGCGTACTGCCAGTTGATTATGTGTGCCATAATCGTTGGGTAGACAAAGGCTGCAAGAAGATTTGTATCTATATGGGGTATTGTAAGACTTCCTTTCTTCCTTGAGATAAGGCCTAGTACCAGGATTAAAAAGGCTATCCCTATCAGCGCTACTACAAGAAGCCACAAGCCCTTTCCTGTGACGGCAATGGCAAACATTGTTGGGAAAATAAGAGCGAAATCAGCCAAACCATCAAAGGTTGCCCCGTATGAAGCTATTTTCTTGCTCCTCCTCGCAAAATAGCCGTCCAGTAAATCGGTTATTGCAGCAGCAGCGAAAAGGTAGTAGGCAGCGGCCAGCTCATCGGACAATATGAGCCATACAACTATTGGAGAAGCAACGACCCTAGAAGCTGTGAAGACGTCTGCTATTCTCATTGCACTGTATGGCCCCTCCTTTTGTTGGTTTGAGCAACCTAGGACGGTGAATCAAGGAAGAACGGTCTGCTGATGGATACATTCCGGTAAGAAGGATGATGTCCTGCAGACATAACACTTTGTAACAATCCTCTGTCGAGATTCAGTTTTCGGACACGATATGATATGATGACTGGCACAAGTCCAAAAGAAGTCGAAGGTTTGTAAATCATATGATTCACATCAATGTATCAGCATTGTTTGGGGGTTGTCAATTAACGGTCATATTCTGTGTATAGAAAGCTAGGGAAGAAGCGGAGGGAAACATGAAAGAGGGCAAGCCAAGCGCAACCGCAGAAGCAAACGCTGCCTTCAGGGCTGCCGACTCGTTGAGAGCAGAGGAGGAAAGAGTTTGCTATGACCCTTTTGCAAGAGATTTTCTCGGCACCAAATTCAGTATTATCCTCAAGAGTAAACTCCTGACAAAGATTGCTCTCTGGTATGCCGAACGAATAGTTCCCGGTGCACCCTATAGTGTAGTAGCTCGAACCCGATATATCGACGATTATTTAGAGGCGTGCATTGATGACGGGATTGAGCAATTGGTTATCCTGGGCGCTGGCTATGATTCCAGAGCCTATAGGTTCGATAAATTGAAAGGAAAGGTCAGGGTCTTTGAAGTGGACCATCCTGACACTCAGAGGGCTAAGATAGAGAAGGTGAAAAAGATATTCGGGTCTCTTCCGGATGATGTAGTCTACGTCCCTATCGATTTGGACAAAAGGAGGCTGAATGAAGGGCTTTTCAAGAGCGGCTACGACAAGGATCTCAAGACCCGGTTCATCTGTGAACGCACAACCCAGTACCTGAGAGTGGAGGCGGTAGATGAGACTTTAGCCTTCGTGTCAAACGATTCCGGCGAAGACAGCTCGATCATATTCGACTACGCTTTTCAGTCAGCTCTGGACGGTACTTTGCGCCATGATGAGGCAAAGAAATGGCGGGCGACTTTTGAACAAAGAGGTGAGCCTCCTACCTTCGGAATAGAAGAAACATCCGTGGAGGAGTTTCTTTTAAAGCGAGGATTTTGTCGAGTGAAAAACGTCAGTATGGAGTCTCTTGGAAGTGTTTATTTCACGGGCGTTAGTCAGGGCAGAAAGGTGACTCGCTTGGGTGGAATCGTTCATGCGACAGTTGATACCCAAGAACAAACCTAACAGGTGCCCCGATTTCAATCGGGAGCGTAGTGGCAGCTCTACACCTACTGACCACCTAGCTACTATATATCTATTGTTACTCAGTCGGTAAATCGTCAGCGAAAACGACACAGTTTGGATATGCTAAGCCCCATTTTTATAGGTTTGGACGTTTGGTTAACTTAATGCTACTTAAACACTCGTATCAGATGATTGACACATTTGCTCTGTCCGAGTAAAATTAGTATTCACCCGTGAGCATCTGTCCAGAGCACCCATCCAGAGCATTTGCACAAGGGATGCCAAGATGATACAGCCATCGAATCAATCAGGTAAAAATAGGGCGGTCAGCAAAAGATCCAAGAAGGTCACCAGTGTGGGCAAGAGAGTCCCTGTGGTGGAATTCTCAACCAGGGTGGCCTCAGCGGACTTGCACCAGGCTCGTGAGCAGGCCCCACCAATGGTGGCCTCCTCGAAAACAGACTCTACCGTTGTCGAGGAAGTGGTAAAGCATGTTCCCGAGGTGCTACTTCCTCATCAGCGGGTTGCCACCGTTATTGCGGGTGTGGGGAAATATGTCCCAGAAAGGGTAGTGACCTCGGAGTACATTGAGAAAACGGTGGGGTTTGCGGAAAAATTCAACATGCCTCTGGGCACTATCGAAAAAATTACCGGGGTCAGGGAGCGAAGGTATGTCGATGGTGCTCAGATTTCCTCTGATATGGCCTATGAGGCCAGCAAGGTGGCTCTGGAGAGGGCAGGGGTAACGCCTGAAGAACTCGAAGTCGTTATCTTCGCCTCTGCTTCGCACGATATCGCCGAGCCGGCCACTGCTAATATTCTCCAGGCGAAGCTTGGGGCTATCAATGCCCACTGCCTGGATGCCAAGAATGCCTGCAACAGCTTCCTCAATGGTATGGATATCATGGATGCTTTCATGAAGACCGGCCGCTGCCGGG
>JAUWQP010000087.1 GCA_030611015.1 Chloroflexota bacterium
AACTAAGAAGATTGGGCTGGACACTCCATGCAGAACCCTGTCGGCGACACTGCCATAGGTCCACCGGGCGAGTCCAGAGAGTCCGTGCGTTGCCATGACAATCAGGTTAAAAGAATTTCTATTGACATAATCAACGATCTCATCAGCGGGCTTGCCCTGTAGCACTTCTGACTTCACTCTAAGGCCTCTTTTCATGAGGCGCGCCTCAACTCCAGCCAAGTACTGCTCGGCTCTTTTCCTGCACTCGAGTTCTTCCTGCTCTTGAAGTGCCTTGTGGTAGTAGGAAGTCGAAAGAATTTGGAACTCTAAAACCGTGAGCAGAACCACATCCACTAGCTCAGCACCCCGTTGTTTCGCCAGCGTTTCCACATGTGGAAGCACCACCTCGGCCAGCTCTGACCCATCCAGTGGGACCAGTATCGTTCTCCTTGGCCGTGCATCATAAACAATCTCTCCGGGGATCTCTGCTCGAACCAGCCAAACGGGCACCTTTGACACACGTAGGACTTTGTCCACCACACTCCCCATGACCCAGCGCCCAATCCCGGAACGGCCATGCGTTGCCATGAGGATCAGGTCGATGTCGTTTTTATCAGCATAATTAAGGATTTCCTCAGCAGGGTGGCCTACAGCCATTTCAACTTGCACTTCTACTGTCTTAAGTCCTGGTTGTATGCCTGCCCTTTCTTGAACCTCGCGCGACTGACGCCTTACAATCTCAGCTGCCCGCTCAACGTAGCTTCGATGCATAGGGAGTAATTCGGATTCTTCTGAGCTACAAACGTGAAATAAAATTAGGTTCAGATCCAGCGTGCCAGCAAGCTCTCTTGCGTAAGCAAAGACCACTTCGGCCAGCTTTGAGCCGTCCAGTGGGACAAGCATCTTCTTGTACATTTTGTCACCTCCAATTGCTGATTCGATTATACATTGTACGTTAAGGAAATTTAAATCACCAGCAAAAATGGCACAGATTTAGGGCTTAAATTAATGGACACTTTGGCAGCTTGGCAAGCTTCCCTCAACCAGTTGAAGTAGTATCGAGGGAAAGAGAAAGAAGTGTTCGAAGACTCAACAAGTGCCATTGCTGAAGCAGAATCAAGGACTGAAGAAACCAAGAGTTTCATCAAGCAGGTCAGGCGAATCACCAGGCGTAAATATACTGCGGAAGAAAAGATCCGCATCGTCCTGGAAGGATTCCGTCACGAGATACCGATTCCGGATTTGTGCCGGCGTGAAGGTATAAGGCCGAATGTGTATTATACCTGGCTCAAGTGATCTGCCCCCGATAGTGATACCACTTGTTAAGTCGTTACCATAGTTAAGATAGCCTCAGGAGCTGGTGGTCGGTAACCCAAGCTAATTTCGACGCCTATTGGTTTAATCTCATCCGCTTCTGTAGAATATCCCGTTAGAAAAGTATGCCCGCTGTATTATTATCTTTTGACGCACTTTTCGGCAGTGCTATTGTGGGACGGCCAAGCAGAGGAAAGCGAAAAAACAATCACAGGGCAAAATGACGACCGCATAGAGTCAACTTTTTTCTTGGCTACAAATTCTATCAAAATATCATGACCCAAAGGCATTGAACAAAGCATCTTCTTGTTGCTGCACAATTAGCCATTTCGTTCAATTTAGAGTGTTTGAGGTAAGATGGGAAAGTCCGCATAATTGCCCAAAACCCCCTTTATTTCTCAGTACAGATGCCCTCTAAATCTGTATGAGTAATTATACTGTCCCGATAACACTCCAGCCACACTTCGTCAAGTTGTTCGGTACTGCTCGGCGGAGGTCGATCTCAGACTTTTATCTCTTTAACTCGACCAACCTGGCCGTCTTCTAAACGGACTTTGATACCATGGGGGTGAACAGGAGATTTGGTCAAAATGTCTTTGACTATCCCTTTGGTTAGTTTTCCAGACTGCCGGTCTGTCTTCAATACTATTGAGACCCGCAAGCCAGGTCTTATGTTAACACGATCTGTGCCATTCATATTGCTAACTCCATCTTTTCCATCATCGTACCATATCTAGAAGAGGAAGCCTTGTCGGTGTTAGAATGTCTTGTTTACACGCACTACTTCTGGTCGGCGAGTCAGAGTGTTAGCCTCGGGTAACAATGCATCTTATCGTGTAGAGTATTAACCACTACATCGAATTGTTACCTGACTGATTGCTCAGTTAATACTTATGAACTGGGCACTTCAATGCTGTAATCCTTTTAAGAGGGGTAATAGGGCAATGTAGTGAGGCTGAAAGTCAATTCAAAAGTTCTACCTATTGATACCCTTGGTGGAGCTGAGGGGATTCGGACCCCTGACCTCCTCCGTGCAAAGGAGGCGCTCTCCCAATTGAGCTACAGCCCCAAGACTAAGTGATTATTATATCAGAACGCCCTGTAGTAGCGATAATTTTCCCACCTGCATGCTAACTTCCATAAACGGCACGGTTTCTAGCTTTGACTGCCAGGCTTCACTAAGGGGATATGTGCAGCGCAGAGTGGACATTCGTCAGCCCTATAAACTACTGTGGGGTTGCAAATGCAGCTAAAGAGGGGCACACCAAAGTCTATTTTTTCTGCGCTGCGGTTGACAAGCACTCCAATACCGACAACAATGCCGCCAAGCTTATGTACAGCGTCCATCGTTCCTCTGATTGAGCCCCCCGTAGTCAGTATGTCATCAACTATTAGGGCCCTTTCATCAGGTGCGATGTTAAAGTCACGACGGAAAACTCTTCTTTCTCCCTCTTTTTCAGCAAAAACGCCTCTCACTCCCATCTGACGAGCAGTTTCGAAGGCGATGATAATGCCGCCAGTGGTTGGGCCAGCCACCACTTCTATCTTTTGCTCTTTGAAGTGTTGCGCAATGAGGCAACATAATTGCTCAGTATAATTGGGATATTGCAAAATGCGGAACTTCTCCCAATACACAGGTGAATGTAATCCAGAGGTGAGTAAGAAATGCCCCTTTTTTACCGCTCCAGCCATTTCAAAGATCTTCATTGCCTCATCGCTCAAGTTACGCCTCCCGGTTAGTCATAAATAGCTGCCCTCTGTTAATTCGCTCCGTCCAACTCCAGGTAGCTATAATGCTGTACCAGTCCCCATCTTTCTGGTGGCCAGTAGGCAATCCATGCTTTACCAATGATGTTATCGCGGGGCACTGTGCCCCAGCAATGTGAATCATTGGCGCTATTGCGATTGTCACCAAGTACAAAATATTCATTTGGAGGGATTTTCTTAGGTTGCATAGTGTAATGTGGTGGCTCCTTAATATACTCTTCCTCTATGGGCATGCCATTGATAAAGACTTTGTTGTCTTTAACCTCTACAGTCTCACCGGGCAGGGCAACAACTCGCTTGATAAATGGGACTTCTGACCTGACTTCCTCGGGTGGCCAAAACACAATCACCTCTCCAGCTTCAGGGTTCGAGAAGAAATAGCTCGCTTTATTTACTATGATGAACTCACCATCTTCAATATTCGGTAGCATACAGAAATGCTGCACCTCATAGCCCTGCACGGTAGTCTTGATGGAAACGAAGATAACGATGGCTATAAGGATGGTTATGCCAATTTCGCGTATGACTTTCATCGGTGAGGGCTATTCTACCATAAACTAAAAGCTAATTTACTCGTTATATTAAGGTGAAAGCAACGTTGTAGTATTAAGATTTCTGCCATACAATTGCGCTACAATATGATAAAGAAAAGAAGGAGGTTTATGTGAAAAGGAGTTGGTGGTTAATTCCTTGTTTGATAGTGGTGCTGGCATTAGGTGCCGTTGGCTGTACCGGTATACCAATATGGGAAGAAACGGGGGAAAGTAGCCAGGGTGTTGCTTCTCTGCCGCAGCAGCGAAACACCGGGATTTGGGTTACCGGCCAGGGAGAAGCAATGGCGGTTCCCGATATAGCTGAGCTGCGATTCGGAGTCGAAGCTGAGGCTGGCACAGTAGCCAAGGCCCAAGCACAGGCAAAAGAGGCGATGGGTAAGGTGGTGCAAGTATTGGAAGACAATGGTGTGGCAGAGAAGGATATTCAGACGCAGCGCTTTAACATTTATCCTGTAACAAGATGGATCGAGCGCAAGAATGAGGAGGAAATTGTTGGTTACCGAGTGGCTAACATGATAATTGCCAGGATAAGGGAAATAGAGAAGGCTGGCGCTGTTATCGATGCCTTAATCGAAGCCGCTGGTGATTTTGTTCGGGTTCAGGGGATAAGCTTTAGTGTAGATGACCCTACTCCATATTATGAAGAAGCACGAGCGAAAGCAGTAGAAGATGCCAGAGATAAAGCATCGCAGTTAGCTGAATTAGCTGGCGTTACGCTGGGTAAGCCCACCTATATTTCTGAGGGTGCTGTATATCGGCCAGAGCCTACCAGGGCTTTTGCAGAAGTTGGCGCCGCGCCTTCCCCTGAGACTCCTATAATTCCAGGTGAATTAAAAATCACACTCAACGTTCAGATAGCTTATGCAATAGCCTAATTACCTGGAGCATTGTTATTCTTGTCTCCTCCTGCCTCAAAAGCGGGAGGAGCTTTACTTACTGCTAATCTTGTGTTCAGCCCTTTTTCAGTGCTAATATTTGTTTATTCTCGGGCCGCTAGCTCAACTGGAAGAGCAGCTGACTCTTAATCAGCAGGTTCAGGGTTCGAGTCCCTGGCGGCTCACAGTGGCCCAATTCAACGTAAGCAACGTCAATGACCGTACTGAAGACCAATCGTAGATAGAAGATATGATTACCGCCATTAGGCAAAATGTTGCAACAATACTGTCTGAACTGCCAGAAGGAGTTGAGCTGGTAGCAGCAGCAAAAACAAGGACGCCCGAAGAGATTCTGGAGGCAGTTGAGGCTGGGGTGAAAATCATAGGAGAAAACTATGTCCAGGAGGCAGTAAGAGCATATGAAGTGGTTGGTAGGAAAGCAAAGTGGCATTTCATTGGAACCCTCCAAAGGCATAACGTAAGAAGAAAAACGGTGGAAGCGTTCGATATGATAGAAACCGTCGATTCTTTGACAATAGCCCTGGAAATCGATAAGAGGTGTGGTCAGGTCAACAAACTAATGCCGGTATTGATTGAGATAAACAGCGGCCGAGAAGAACAAAAATCGGGGGTGCTTCCAGAAGATAGCGAACGATTAGTAAGAGAAATCTCCACCCTGCGGAACATCAAGGCAATGGGGCTTATGACCATGGGGCCTCGTTTTGGCAACCCTGCAGATTCAAGGCCCTATTTTGTGGAAACTAAAAGGATATTTGAGAGGATCAAGAGGCTTAATTTACCCAACGTAGAGATGAAGTATCTTTCGATGGGTATGACAAATTCCTATAAAATTGCCATAGAAGAGGGCGCTAACATAGTTAGAATCGGAAGCAAGATATTCGGAGAAAGAGATTACGGAAGTCTATAGGCTACAGCTCGATGACCAATCCAGCCCCACACTCTACAACCTTATCTTTAAATAGGTCTCTTATCTCCCTCTTATATTGGGTGCAATGGCAAGGGTAAATCAGTGATAGTTCATCTAAAATCTTAAAGTCTCGAAATCCATGAAACCCACCGGCGATTCCATGGGGTTTGCCGAATTTTGCAGCAGCTTTGAGTATGTTCCCCACACCTGGATGAGAGCAACCTGCCACTACGAATATCCCTTTATCCACCTTAAGCGCTAAGGATTGTTCTGTATTTCCCAGTTCTCCGGTAGAAAAGACATTCTCAGCAATTTCAATAGCTTCTCCAACTATGGTTATCTTTCTCCCTGTGACATTAGTATGGAATGAACTCGGGATATAGAGTTCAGCATTTTCATTTTCCTTGAGGATATCGGAAAGCCCTCCTGTATGATCGCCATGAGCATGTGAGATCACAATCGTAGCTATATCCACTGGCTCAATGCCCAGTTCCTTCATGTTGTGTAGCAATATAGAGCCACTGCTACCGGTATCAAACAAAATCGGCGAAGCCTTTTCTCTTTCTATGAGGGCTGAGAATCCCCAATCTGCCTTCAGCGCCCCTTTCTTTACTTCATTGTCATAAACGATGGTGATTTTCATTTTTGCTCTCCTTACCTGGGCGTTCTCTTTCGTCGCTTAAATTTAGTCTGGCTACACTGGCTATTTTATCAAAAGCGCCCAGCTACGTAAAGGAATTCTTTTACGCCAGGGGAACTGGTTCTCTCACATAACAAATGAGACAATTGGCGTGCCATTGGTAGGAAGCGGTAAAAACTGTGGTATAGTTTCGGCGAGATGTCTGTTCCTTACAAAATTCAACTCCTGCAGAAGAAGATTTTAGCTCGTAAATCGTTCCAAATATCAGCCTTTGTCTTGATTCTTGCTCTATCCGCAGCGATTTTTTTCTCTGCCCGCCCTTATCTGCAATCGGGGAAATTGCTGTCTTATGGCTACCTTGGGATTTTCTTGATATCTCTTTCCTGCGTCACCATTTTTTTCCCACTTCCCTGGGAAGCAGTTGTAATTGGAGCGGGAGCAACTTTGAATCCCCTATGGCTGGGAATAATAGCCACGGCAGGTGCTACTATAGGAGAACTGAGCGGCTATTTTGTTGGCTATCTGGGTAAAAACATAATCCCTGGTGAATATTCGGGGCAGTATAGAAAGGCTGAATCATGGATGAAGCGCCATGGAAGCTTCGCTATCTTTCTTTTTGCCTTGTTGCCCGTGCTTATTTTTGACCTTATAGGGATCGTTGCGGGGTCATCACGGTTTCCTTTGTGGAAATTTATCCTTGCCTGTTTCGCCGGACGACTGATCAGGTGCCTTATTGAGGCTTACTTGTTTACTTTGGGCTATGGGGCATTTGGGATTTTACCCCGTTTATGGTGACGTAGCAAAAAGCCGTTTGCCATACCCTGGAGCATCCTTCAGCAGTTTCCAAAGCGACCGGTCGGTATAAGACCTTATGCTCACATAGCAAGCACCACACTGATTAGCCTGCGTAAATTTTTCTATCATGTCTCTCTGATTGGAGTATTTCTGGCGATGCAGTGAGCATGGAATAAATGCTCCGTCAGGCATTACGATAAAGAATCTCATGCCGGCTTGGCAATTTGGCATATAGCCTTGCTCAAAGAACTTAGTTGTGTTCAAAAGCACAATTTCGGAGTTGGTTATGTGATTGCTTCGTTTCTTTAATTCTATAAGTTCATAAATAGTTTTACGCAAAAGCTCTAAATCTTTTTCATCGCTGATGGAGTAACCCTTGTTGCCTGTCCGCAATGGAGTGTAGGCGCTGTATGATATGGATACATTCCATTCCCTGGCCTTTCGGGCTAAGGGTAATATATCTTTCAGATTGTCTTTCGTTATAGCGGTGTTCAAGATGATGTCCCGATATCCAAACTTTGCGAGTTGAGGTACTGTTTGCTCCAGGTGCTTATATAAACCTCGATGTCGTCGAAAATCATCATGTCGCTCATCGGGAAAATCCAGTGATACTGATAACTGGTTTACCCCCGCTTCATGCAGTTGCAGATAGTTGTGCTCATTTAATAGTGCTCCATTAGTAACGAGTATTGAGTATGGCATTCCTTTAGATTGCTTAATAGCCTTAACTATCTCTATTATATCTTTGCGCAGGAGGGGTTCGCCCCCCGAGATTTGAATTACTGGTGGGTTGAAGGATCGAGCTAACCGGGCATAATCATCTGGTCCAATTTGCTTTTCGTCCTTTATTATGCCGCCAAGGTCACAGTGCCGACAGTTGCAATTACAGGAAAGTGTTACTTCGAGGGACACAACCAGCGGATGATTAGTTATACAATTACGTATACCCGCCCGAAGTAGTCTGCCTGCATCTAGTGGGGAAAAATTCGCCATATTACTGCTTAATAGATTAATCAGTGATATTTATACCAGATTTCAGGGGGTTCTGTCCATGCTTGGTCTCCGAATTAAGTCATCTACAATGTAACTGAAACCACGTAAGATGTAGCCTGGCTATCCTGTTAAATGGTTTGACAGGCTTTAAGCGGTATCCTGGGCTTCCAATTGCTGGAAGAAGCAAGTTCTGTTACCAGTATGGCATACTGGGCCTGTAGGCTCAGCTTGAATGAGAAGCGCATCACTATCGCAATCCTTGATG